>NZ_JBRAKS010000021.1:0-21311 GCF_052745115.1 Candidatus Jordarchaeum sp. | reverse complement strand
AAAGTTTCACTGTTTCAATTTTTTGAAAAGTTTCCAAATTCAAATTACTTTCTTACTTTTCCCACGTTATCTATCCATAAATGACCTGAACTTTCCCTATCATCATGCACAGTATATTACATATAAACAAACTTTCTGGATTGAACAATTGTTACTTATGACTTAATTTGGCTTCTACAATTTAAACAGTGTCTCAATTCCTTGACTTATTAATGCGTCTTTGCAACAATCCTAAGTATTCTCACTTGTGAACCAGAACTAGATAATTTTATATACAATAACTCTTAGGAGATGCGTAGAGAAGAGCGCACAACAAATAAAAAAAGTCAAAAAGGGGACAAAATAATCAACCAAAAACGTTTTCTCAGGGGACTTAACAAAATATAAGAGCAAACTTATTAAAACCAAACACCCCAGATTATCCAAGACAAGGTTAGATATGATACGCTAAACAAAGTATCTAGTCCTCAATCATAACAACAAACAAAACCTAATATGGGTGCCCCCATATTCATTTATTGAAATAAGGAGTTGATTGTCATGAATCCAAAGGATATCCCTCTTAATCGAATTAATAATAACATTTGGGAGATTCCAAAAGATTTCCGGCCCTACATGAGGGTGCCAGCAAGAATCATTGCTAACGAGGTCCTGATGAAAGACATACATAAGGATGAAACCCTAATCCAAGCCGCAAACGTAACCAGCCTACCCGGCATATACAAATACTCCGTAACCCTGCCCGACACATGAGAGGGCAACCCTCCCATGAGGGAAGCACACCAGGGCTACGGATTCCCCATCGGGGGAGTAGCCGCAACAGATTTCGAAGAAGGTGTGGTTAGCCCTGGCGGAGTTGGTTACGATATTAATTGCGGTGTAAGAGTAGTTAGAACTAATCTTGAAAGACAGGACGTTGAATCCAAAATTAAGCATTTAACACAAGAAATTTTTAATAACGTTCCCAGTGGTTTGGGTTCTAAAAGAAAAATTAAACTATCAGCCAGTAATTTGGACCAGCTTCTCTCCGAGGGCGTCAGCTGGTCAATAAAAAATGGCTTCGGATGGGAGGAAGACGCCATGCACTGCGAGGCAAACGGAAAATTGGAGGAAGCAGATCCCTCAAAAGTATCAAGTAGAGCAAAGGATAGAGGATTAGATCAAGTAGGAACACTGGGAGCCGGCAACCATTTCCTCGAGATTCAATACGTCGAAAAAATCTATGATGAGGAAGCAGCCAAAGTCTATGGACTAAAAGAAAATCAAGCTACAGTAATGATTCACACCGGATCAAGAGGATTAGGACACCAAGTATGCTCAGACTACCTACGAACCATGGAAAAAGCAGTAAGAAAATATGAAATAAACCTACCAGACAGAGAACTAGCCGCCGCTCCTGGAAAAAGCCCCGAAGGCCAAGACTACCTAGAAGCAATGGCAGCCGCCGCGAACTTCGCATGGGCGAACAGACAAAGCATAACTCACTGGGTACGAGAATCCTTCCAAAACGTCTACGGAACATCTGCAGAAGACCTCGACATGCACCTAGTATACGACGTAGCCCACAACATAGCAAAAATCGAACAACACAAAATAAACGGAGAAACCCGAACAGTCTACGTACACCGAAAAGGAGCCACACGCGCCTTCCCCCCAGAACACCCAGAACTCCCAGAAAAATACAGAAACATAGGACAACCAGTAATCATACCCGGAACAATGGGAACCGCAAGCTACATACTAAAAGGACGAAAAGAAGCCATGGAACTCAGCTTCGGATCCACCGCGCACGGAGCCGGCCGTGTGATGAGTCGTAATCAGGCGATTAGGAGTTTCAGGGGCGAAGCTGTAAAAAATAAGTTGTTGTCTCGGGGTGTTTTTGTTCGGGCTGCGAGTATTAAGGTGGTGAGTGAGGAGGCTCCTGAGGCTTACAAGAATGTGGATGAGGTTGCGAAAGCGTCACATGATGCGGGTATTGCGTCTTTGGTTGCGCGTCTACGTCCCCTGGGTGTTGTGAAGGGATAGTATTCAAAATTTAGATCTTAATTTCATACTAAAGGCGTAGTGATAGTGTATAGATCATTGTTAAATGCTTTTTTTATTTTTTGTTCTGTTTTTAATAAGATATGGTTTTTTAATTTTGAAGAATTGATATATGCTTATTTTAATTCTAATTCTTTACTTTTAGAATTTTTTCTAGATTTTTGCAGGTTGGTGTTTTGCTGTTTTGGGCTATTTTTATTTTCTTTGGTAAATAAAAATAGGAGGGTGTGGTTAGGGGCTATTAACTATTTCTAAATATTTTTTGGGGTTGGATGTTTATTAGTGTACTTTTTAGAATTCCTCTTTTACGTCTCCTCTGAGGTAGAATAGGAATAGTACGCCAAGTATTGCTGCGACGACGCTGCCGACTATGTAGATTAGTGGAAATCCTAGAAAATATCCGAGTGCTGGGGTAATGATTAGGAATAGTGAGCTTAGGATTGTAAGATAGTATCCCCACTTTTTTCTGTAAGAGAATCCAAAAGCTGAAACAATTAGGATAATTGCCATTATTAGTGTAGTGGCGAACAGTAGCATATAGTTGCTTGCACTAATTTGTATTGCGAGTAATCTGGGAATGTAAAGCAAGTACAAAAACACTGAAAACAGATCTGGAGTTAATGATAATGGGAACTGATTTAGAATAGACTCAATTGATGGTCCAGTGGATAGCGGTTTAAGGAAGAAAGTGTACCCTAGAATGAGTATGGCTAATGCTGAGAGGAAAAATATGATGGATATTAGATTTGCTAATTTTGGTCGTTCGGTTTCTGACATTTTATATTTCCTCCATTAGGTTTCTTTTAGGGAGTCTAAATTCCTAATTAACTTTTTTGAAAATTAAATAAATTTCTGAACTCATATTATTTAAAGATAAGCCCATGTTAAAAATAGTGTTGCAGTTAGGTGGAAGGTATAAATAACAACACAAATAAGATATTAACAGGTATTTATATCTTAAATATTAATCTAATTAAAATTCTGAAGCATAAAGCAGAATCTTTTTATATGTAAAACACGTTCAAATTTACAAACCGGGGGATCTCAATTGAAAAAGAAAAAGGTAGAAAATATATTTAAATTAGGTAATATTACCAACATTTCCTCTCCTCTGGTTGAGAACTTGAAAATTGCTCCCTATGTTACGCTGAATGTAGAAAGGATATCTAAATCTACAGATCTCCACTTTAAAGTGGAGCTCTCTTTTAAGAAAAAAATTTTTCAAAAGGTGGAGCATGTTCAGAACATTTCTAGTGATGGAAAATATCTCATTCCCTTACCATTAGAGATTAAGAATATTCCCTCTGAAGCTAATAAGGTTGGTTTGAGAGTAGAGTTGAGAATTGGCAGAAAGATAATAGCAGAAAAAAAGGCTTCGTTATCCGTTTTACACATAAAGAATATGCTTAAATTATCTAATCCCTATATTAGAGGACGCCAAGTTAAGGCGGGAGAGAGACGGGATTATTTTTGTGATTTAAAAAATCTATCAAAAAATCCGATTACCCTTTACTTTGAGCTCCTACTTTTGCCCTTAGGGGGAGATGAGATTAAGATATTCGGCGAACCTTTGACTCTTTCTCCAGGAAGACTACAACAGATTCAGGCAAGAATAAATATTCCTGTTGATATTCAAGGAGATTTTTTTATTGTGGCTCACGTTAAGTCTAAACAAGAAGAACAAGCACTTGAACAATGTAGTGTCTTAAAAACAACTGTTAGGGTACTTTCAAAGCCGGTTATAATAATAAGAATAACTGAATCACCACAAATTCCCATCTCAATTAATGGAGGAGAAAAGGTGAACTTTAATTTAAAAATTCTTCAAAACGTTGAAAAAACCGATTTAAAAGTTGACGTGTTAGCAGTAGGTGAAAATAGTGTAAAAAAATTGAAAACATTTCAAATTAGACAACAAAAGGGAGAGCAAAGAATGTACGGTGTTGTAAAGTGGGATACCCCCAAAGTCTCGGGTAAAACATATTATTATATTGATTTTAATGTTTATAAAGGCAAGGAACTTCTTTCTGATAGGATGGTAGAAAAAGAAAAAAAGAAAATAACGTTAATCCCAACTGGACCCTAATCCAGTTTTTTTAGGAATTTAAAAATAAGCGTAAAAATTTATTTTCATATATTAATTCGGTTTCTTTAGTCTCTAGAAGTTTACAGCCCCGCACCTGGAACATTTTTTGGAACTTTTTAGTATCTCTTGTCCACAAAATCTACATTTTGTAACCTGGGCTTGGAGTGTAAGCCATACTCTTTCTTGTGGAGTTGCCCCAATTATGTTTTCTAATTGTTGATTAAGCTTCGCTGCGTTTTCCTTAAATTCTTCAATATCATTTTGAGTTTGCACGTTTCCTTCATTTGTAGCACTAATATTAGCAGTCTCCTTTACAATCACCCTCTCAATTGGAACCTTCTTAAGTTCGGGCTTTTTGAAGTATTTCGAAATAACGGCTTCATGACGTAGCATCGCAAAACGCTGGGTAACTACGCCCCCAATAGGTCTATCTAATATTACTATTCCTGCTCCGGGAGCTGGTTTTTTAAAAATTCTGGCGGTTTCCAAATCCTCTTTAATTAATTGCCTTTCGTTTCTCGATAGTTTATAAAAAATTATTTTGGTTTCGCCAACCTTACCATGAGGCTCAAATTGTATATAGCTTCCAAAAATTCCAAAAGAGTATTTCTTAATCTTATTAATGGCTAACTCGACATAAACGGTATTGTACCTCATCCAACCTACGGGTATCTGCCCCACAAATCTGGAAGCCTTATCATGTGAGTAAAACTCAGATGTAATGATTAGACGAGACTCTGTGATGAAAAGCGTGGCTGGAAATCCTTTGAAAAAGTTTAGTTTATCTCTATTTTTGATCTCTTTCTCCCAAAAAATGTTAAGTCTAACCCTGTGTCTGCCGAGAAGTTTATCATCTTCAAGAGCGGTTAGAGGTAATTCCTCTCTTTTTTCTAGAGCCTTTTTTTCCACAGCCTCTTTTTGAATACTAGACAATTGTTTCAATATGAATCCCACCAATACCATCATTATCAGGAGTTCTGAACACAGAAGGGCTAGCTGAAACGGGTCGGCTAGGTTTCCTTGTATTTGTAACGCCGTTGCAATCCAAGTGATAATATTCAACTTGAATCCCTCAGCCCAGCTTAAACTATATAAAATATTTTTAATATTTAAACATTATCTATACTGAAAAATATACAAACACTCTCTCTAATTATAGATGTTCACTTTGTTCCATTAACTTTCTAGTCTTTTGTTTCATTTTTTTATTTAATTTTTAAATATTTTATTTAGTAATTAGTCTCTTAAACCCAATAAGTTAAAAAACTTATTAAAGCCGAATAAGGTTTCTTTTCTTGCTTTTTCTATCGTCTCCTTGTCAAACTTCAGTACTGCGTCAGATATTAATTCTAACAATTCCGTAACCAGTTTTTGTTTCCACTGAGTGGGGCTATACATATATTCCTTTATCAGATCGAAAAACAGTTTAGGATCTTTCAGAAAAATTTCTTCAACCCCATCACGAATATATATTACTTCCAGCTTTTCTTGATGCTTTTCAATTAGGTTTTGTATAATGCGTTGTCCCCATTCAGGTTTCTTGTGACAAATGAATCTGAGAATTCTACTTCTAACAACTTTACTCTCCTGAGCGATATTATCTAAATATTCAATAATTTTGCTTTCGTTTTCTTCTAAAAAGTTTAGCAGTTCTCCTCCATAAAAATCGGCGTTATCGCCTACCTTTTCGGATCCATCCATTTTATTTATCACCACTTCCATTTGTACCTGAATAGGATGTAACTTCTATAAACCTATTGAGTGAACCAAATAGTTTGAAAATTGTAATTCAAAATTAGTGGAGTTTTTAAGGGAAGTTTGGAAATAATTTGTGTCCCCCTCCCAAAGAGTTTTTGCTTCAGGGCTTAATTAGGAGCCAGGAAAGGTGAACCGCATCCACCCCCTCCTTCTTTTTAGTAACCTGGCTCCTCCCCTCCTTCAAATTTATTCTCAAACTATAAAGTAACTACTAATTTAAACCGTACATGCGTATTTTATCTTTTAAAAATAGATTTATTTTATCGATAATATCTAATACTAAAATTTTTAAATTCCCCGGTGTACTCTCCAAAAGAAACATTCAATCCTGTCACTTTAGCAGCAGGGGGTCCTCGTTTACACCACTGAATCATCTCCTCAACCTTATTTTTATCTCCTTCGAATACGGCTTCTACCCTTCCATCACCCAGATTTCTAACCCAGCCATTTACTCCTCTCTTATCCGCCTCATCTTTTGTATCCGATCTGAAAAAAACCCCTTGCACTCTTCCACTAACAAACACGTGAGCTCTAACTTTCATAATTATCACCAATTGGTAGTAAACTTAATTCTCATACAGCTACTAATTCTTAATAATCAAGATTTTTATTATCTAAAGAGGTTTTCCGATGTTTTTACTATTCTTTTTCTATTGATATTTTATTGTTGTTTCTTTATTTTTTGCTGTTAATATTTTTCTACTTTTTTTAAGTATTTTATCAAGTTTTTTAGATAAAATGTTTTTTATATTACTTAGTGTTTATCATTACATATGAAACCAGTATCTGTTAAACTTCCCAAGGAATACATTGAGGGCTTAAAACAATTAGTGGTAAACGGGTTTTACGCAAACACCCGTGAAGCTATAAGATTTGCTATCCGAGACCTTTTGGTAAAGGAAGGATACTCAGAGTTCAACCATGGGGTAAAAAGAGGGCGAACATACGCAGTCCCTTATTAAAATTAAATTTATGAGAAGATAACTAGGTCTCAACAACAATTCCCCCGCTAATTTTTAAATTAATTATTTGCGAAAATTATACATTGGATGTTTTCCTTAAATTTTTTAAACCTGACAAGCGTATTGGAAAACAGAATTTAATCTATTAGTTTTACTAAATTAGAAAGAGTGGGTGCAGTAGAGTGGCCTTGATTTGTGTTCCTGTGGCTGTTAACAAACCAAAAACATTACTTGAAAAAATTAATTTAGCCGTAAGAGAAGCACCAGATATCATAGAAGTGAGAGTGGATTATCTTGAAGATGTTGACATCGATTTTTCAGAAATCGTATCTAAAACACCAATTCCTTTGATATTGACTGTAAGAAAAAAAGGTGAAGGGGGATCATTTAAATATGGAGAGAAAAACAGGATCGAGATGCTAGAAAAATGCATCGAAGCTAAACCCAGATTTGTGGATTTGGAGTTGAGTATGAATAAGGCTGTTCTAGAACGATTATTAAAACTTGCAGACCAAAATTCGGTAAGCACCATTCTTTCTTTTCATTCATTTAAATATACTCCTAAAAGAGAAATCTTAGTAAAGAAAATCCGTGAAGCGGCTCAAAAAGGCTCAAAATTAGTAAAGATAGTGGCCTTTGCAAAAAAAATTACAGATAATTTGGTAGCTCTCTCCCTTCCTCAAGAGAGTAAAAATTCAGGAATCAGAGTTATCTCTTTTTGTATGGGTGAATTAGGGATTATCTCAAGAGTTTTTTGTCCATTTTTTGGCTCATATTTTACTTATGCTTCCTTGGACACAAGAACAGCTCCGGGGCAAATTAATTTGGAAGTTATGCGGAAAATACATAAGCTGTTCTATTCTCTCATGGAAAAGAAGTTTAATTAAAAGTGTTCTAAAAATTTAAAAATGTAAGAAGAATTTTCAGGTGTTCACGGTGATCGGTGGAGCAACCAAAGTAGTAGGTTTGATTGGTGATCCCATTGAACATTCATTGTCACCCAGAATGCATAATGCTGCATTCAGATACATGAATCTCGATTATGTCTATGTTCCATTTAGGGTGCGAAAGAAGGATTTAAAAAATGCTGTTAATGGAGCATTAGCCCTGAATCTAAAAGGCTTCAACGTAACTATTCCTCATAAGGTTTCTATAATCAAATATTTGAATAGAATTGACTCCACAGCTAGAAAAATAGGTGCAGTTAATACGGTAATCAAAAAGGATGGTGAACTTTTTGGGTATAATACTGACGGGTTGGGCGCTTTAGAAGCTTTACGGCAGGAGGGGATTGATCTCAAAGATAGAAAAATACTCATTATTGGTGCTGGTGGGGCTTCAAGGGCTATCAGCTACACTCTTGCAAGCCTCTGCTCAAAATTAATCATCTTAAATCGTACAGGAGCTAAGGCCATAAAGTTGGCGAAAGAATTCAAAAATATTGGATGTAGAGTTTATGGAAATGATTTAAACCTTAAACTATTAAAGGAGGAGCTAAGTGATTCTGACATTCTAATTAACACCACTTCAGTGGGGATGCATCCCTATACCGAGGAATCTCCTGTTCCCAAAGAGTATTTACATAAAGATTTGGTGGTATTTGATATTGTTTATAATCCATTGGAAACCCTACTTTTAAAATACGCTAAGGGAGTGGGGGCAAAAACCATTGATGGTGTTGGAATGCTGGTAAATCAGGGTGCGATTAGTTTTAAAATGTGGACAGGTTTTGAAGCTCCTAAAGATATTATGAGAAAAGTAGTTGTCGAAAATTTAAGTGGAAGGGATTAACATTTGAAAGGAAAGGCTTTAGCTTTCGGTGCTGGAACGGTTGTCAACGCAATAGCCACTGGTTTTGGTGCTGCTTTCGGACTCAATCTCTGGACAAAAGCAGAGGTAGATATTTTAAATGAACCCGGAATTTTTGAGGGAAAGATTCTAAACGATCCTTCCGAGAACACTAATCTAATCTGTACAACTGCGAGACTTGTTTTAAATCATTTTGGTCTCGAACAAGAGTATGGCGCATCTGTAATAACAGACTCCACTATTCCTATTTCTAAAGGACTCAAAAGCAGTAGCGCTGCCGCAAACGCCGTAGCGCTGGCTACTGTTGCTGCCCTGAAAAAAGATCTGGATGATCTAACCATCGTTGGTATGGGTGTGGAAGCGGCTTTAGAAGCAGGAGTAACTATTACAGGCGCTTTTGATGATGCTTGTGCATCCTATTTTGGAGGGTTTGTAGTCACAGATAACTTGAGAAAAATACTAATTAGCAGGCAGCAGATTGAGGAAAATCTCATGGTAATGATCCATGTACCGGTGAAGAAAAGTCCCACAATAAAGAGTAATATTAAAAGAATCAAATCCATGAAAAATTACATAGAGCTAGTTTTCAACATTGCTCGAAATGGAGACTATAAGACCGCCCTCACCCTTAACGGTCTTATCTATTCTGCAGCTTTGGGATTTGATACCGAAGCTACGGTTAGAGCTCTTGAAGCAGGAGCTGTTGCGGCGGGATTATCCGGCACTGGACCGGCAACAATTGCTCTTTGCCCAAGAGATGCTTATAGTGATATTGAAGCCTCTTGGCTTGAGATGGAAGGTGAAATTATCCGTACTGAGTTTAATAAAGAAAAGGCTAAAATTGTTTAGAGAAGTGATGTTTGTGGATTTAAGGATAATTGGTGGAGAAAGACTTGAAGGAGTTGTTTCTGCGTCTCCTTCAAAAAGTTATACGCATCGGGCTTTTATTATTTCCACACTTGCGGAAGGAAAGTCCGAAATTCTTCATCCCTTAATTAGTAGAGACACTCTGGCGACGATTAGGGCTTGTGAGGCTCTTGGAGCAGTGATTGAAAGTAAAAGTGAAGGTGTATGGCATGTTTCAGGCTCTTCCTATCCCAAAACACCAGAAGATGTTATAAATGTTGATAATTCTGGAACTACTATTCGTATCATGACCGCTGTTTCCGCCTTAGCGCCGGGATTTACTGTACTTACTGGGGATTACTCGGTAAGACGTAGACCTATGGGGCCACTGATTAAATCCCTGGAGGATTTGGGGGTAAGGTGTTTCTCCACAAGGGGGGATGATAGACCTCCGATTATAGTTGAGGGAGGAGGAATAATGGGAGGAGAAACCCATATTCCGGGGCATATTAGCTCTCAATTCATTTCAGCGTTACTGATTTCCTGCCCTTTAGCTAAAAATGAAACAAGAGTAAGTTTCACATCTGAGCTTAGGTCACGCCCCTATCTGGAAATGACTATCGAGTTTCTTAACTATTTTGAGGGAAAAGTTGAATATTTGCCCGGATTGGGCTTGATAATTCCCGCAGAGCAAACATACTTGCCGGCTAGTGTTAGGATTCCTGGAGATTTTTCTTCGGCATCATTTATGCTTGCAGCCGCGGCTATAACAGATTCTGATGTAAAGGTTCTCAATTTAGATATGAAAACAGCACAAGGTGATAAAAAAATCGTTAATATACTGAAAGAGATGGGAGCAGAAGTTGAAATAGGGGAAAACTACGTTAGAGTAATCGGGGGTCAGAAATTAAAGGGTTTTTCATTTGATTGTGGAGATACTCCCGATTTACTCCCTGTTCTGGCAGTTTTAGGCGCTGTTGCAGAAGGTAAGACGGACATATTCAATGCACAGCACGTTCGATATAAAGAGAGCGACCGAATATCCGCTATGGCTAAAGAGTTATCCAAAATGGGTGTTCGTTTAGAAGAGAAGCCAGACGGTTTAACTGTTTACGGCGGGAAAATTAAATCAGCCCATGTTGAAAGTTATGATGATCATCGTGTATTTATGGCTCTTACTATTGCTGCTTTGGCGGCGGAAGGAGAAACCATTATCTCAGGAGTTGAATCAGTTGATGTCTCTTATCCCTATTTTATAGAGGACATGATTTCTATGGGAGCCGATTTCAGATGGGTGAATAAAAATGACAGGTAACGTTTTTGGCAATAGGTTTGTTTTAACGTCGTTTGGTGAAAGCCATGGTAAGTGTGTGGGTTGTGTTATTGACGGTTGCCCTGCGGGATTATTGCTCTCTGAGAAAGATATACAAAAAGAGTTGGATCGCAGAAGACCAGGACAAAGTGATTTGACGACTACGCGGAGTGAAATTGATGAGGTTGAGATACTCTCTGGTGTTTTTGAGGACTACACTACTGGCGCACCTATTTGTATGATAATATGGAATAAAGACGTGGATTCCACTATGTATAAATATGTGAAATATGAACCGAGGCCAGGACACGCTGACTACACAGCAGGAATTCGGTATGGTGGATTCAACGATTATCGTGGAGGAGGAAGATTTTCAGGAAGAATCACAGCCTCCTATGTTATGGGCGGCGCTATAGCTAAAAAAATACTACGCGAAATACTAAAAATTGAAATTCTAGCACACACCACTGAAATAGGGGGAATAAAAGCAGAGACCAAATCCTTAGACGAAATCCGACAAGCGGAAAGTAATCCTGTAAGATGCGCGGACTCGGAGGCAGCAAAACGAATGATAGCTCGCACAAGAGAAGCGCAAGCTGAAAAGGACAGTGTTGGAGGCGCTATACAGTGCGTAGTTCTAAATGTGCCAGCAGGGCTGGGTGACCCAGTTTTCAACACTCTTGAAGGCGACCTAAGTAAGGCACTATACGCCATTCCCGCTGTAAAAAGTGTTGAATTTGGTAGTGGTGTTGACGCGGCAAGGATGATGGGTTCTCAACATAATGATCCCTTTGCTTTGCGCGAAGGAAAAATAGTTACAATCTCAAATTATGCGGGAGGCATTTTAGGAGGAATAAGTAATGGTATGCCTATAATCTGCAGAGTTACTATAAAACCGACAGCATCTATTGGAAAATCACAGCAGACTGTAAATCTCAAAAATATGAAGGAAACCAGAATAAACATTGAAGGAAGACACGATCCATGCATTATACCTAGGGCGATCCCTGTTGTAGAAGCAATGGTAGCATTGGTTCTAGTTGATTACGCCATTCAAGCCAATCTGGTTCCGAGAGTCTTAGAAAGAAAAATTTGAAACACCTAATTATGATGGCTTTAATATATAGTTAATATCAAGAGAGGAAAAACTTTGGAGGAACTTGAAAATCTGAGACTAAAAATTAGTGAAATTACTTTTGAAATATTGAGGCTAGTGAAGAAACGTCTAGAATTAGCAAGAGAGATAGGTAAAATAAAATCTTTAAAGGGCATTCCAATAAGAAATGAAAATGCTGAAATGAGAATTCTATACCAAGTACAAAAGGTTTGCGAGGATCTAGAGATTTACCCAGAGCTTGGTGAAGAGTTAACTAAGCTGTTAATCAAGTATTCTGTAAAAATACAAGAAGAAAATGAATAACAATGTAATATATAGACTTTAATTTAGAGCAAGGGGTTGATGGATTTGAAAACTTTAAGGCTTGCGATTATAGGCGGATCGGGAAGTATGGGTAAATGGTTCGCCCAATATTTTAAAAATAAAAATTATTCAGTTATTTTGAGTGCAAGAAATTGTGAAAAATTAATCGCTACTGCAAAGAGTCTTGGGGTAAACTATGCGGAAAAAAATGAGGAAGCAGTGAAAAACGCGGATTTGGTGCTGCTTTCCACACCTATCTCTAGTACAGCAGATATTATTAAACAACTGGCGCCACACATTAGCCAAAAGGCAACAGTCTTCGATATAGCTTCAGTAAAAGGGGATATAATTGAAACCTTGGAGGAACAGAGCTTAAAATATGGATTTAACGCTGTTAGTGTTCATCCCATGTTTGGTCCTGGTGCTACCAACATAATGGGACGTACTGTAATAATTATAACTGTTCGGGGTTCAGAAAAGGCCGCTAAAAGGCTGGGACGGATTTTTAAGAAAGACGGAGCAATAGTATTATCAGTTGAAAGCAAAAAACATGATCGAATGATTAGTACTGTGCTTGGATTACCCCACTTTTTGAACATACTATTTGGCAGCCTTCTATTACAAATACCAGAAACAATTCCCAGAATTAAAAAATTTTCTGGAACAACTTTTACGTTACAGCTTCTTTTAACGGAATGTGTTTTCGGAGAGGATCCAGATCTGTATTCTGAAATCCAGATGGAAAATAAAGAGTTCTTAAAAGTATTAGAAAAAATGGAAATGACATTTAATGATTTAAAAGAAATTATTGAAAAAGGAGAAAAGATAAAGTTCTATAAAAACTTTGAAAATGTAAGGAAAAAACTGAAACAAGATACTATGTATGAAAAAGCTTATGATAAATTTTATCAAGTACTGGAATTTTTGAAAAATAATAAATAATTGAAGTATTTTGAAAAGAATTAAATGAGATTAAGGTTTGAAATTACAATTTTTCTATATTTTCCCATCTTTAATTAGATCCAATGCTTTGTCTAATTTTTTCTGGTATTCCCTAACTTTTCTTTTAACATCATCTTGGTTAGGGGCTGACACAATTTTGCCACTTTCAGCATCCACCTTTATTTCTCCCACGTCTCCGATATATTTTCCAAGAGCCATATGTTGATACCCAAAAACCGCTTTCCAATGGTTTGCTTCCAAGTCGAGTTTACGAAGTTTGAAAACAATACCATAGTTATCAATTATAAAAGATCCAAGAATCTTCTTAACCTGAGAAACATCAATAGACATAAAATTCACCGTTTATGCATTCGAAAAATATGGTTAACTCACATTTAATAAAGTAATTTTAATATTTAAGTAATTTTCTTTGAAGGAAAGGGGAATAAAATTTTGCCGAGAATAATATGTTAGGCATTGTTATATTTGAATCATTTCTAAAAGTCGGTGTTCCTTTTGATACGCTATTTTAAAATATCTTTTTTATAATCTATTGATTAAGGTGGAACGAGAATGGTAGCAGTCTACGAAACGATAGCTAAATTAGCGTCGTGTTACATTTGCCAAGCAAAAACAGAGAATTATTGTGAGGATTGTGGTCTTCCTATATGCAGTAGTCATAGCACAATCTGCAAGTTTTGCGGTAAGCACTTATGTCTAAACTGTGATTATTAGAGACTGCTATACTGATGTAAGAGATGGTTTTAACTTTTTTACAATTTTAATAAAAAAGAGATTACTTGTTAATATACACCATATTTTCCTTTTCCTCTACCCTTACCATTCCCGCTCTTTGTAGCCAAGCAAGATTGTTTTTAACCTGAGCTGGAACTATCCCTGTAGCTTTGACCAAGTTCTCAATAGAGATTTTCTTGATACTCTCTACTATGAAGTATATCTTAAATCTGGGATCCAGAACCATAACCCCCTTGTATTTCTCAAGCTGTTCTTCCCGAGCCTTCTTTTCTCTCTCTAAATCTTCTTTCATTTTCTCTAGTTCTTTAGTTCGGGATTCCAGGTCTTTAACTTGGGATTCCAGCTCATCTTTTCCTACAAAAATTTGCTTCTCGATTATCTCTATTTCTGATTGTAATGATTTTATCTCTTCTTCTTTTAAGCGTATTTGACTCTCCTTCTGTTTTATTAATTCGGCGTTTAACTCTTTGTCCTTTCCCAGTTCTTCTATTTCAGCTCTTAATGTTTCTATCTCACCATTTAGTTGTTCCAAGAATTTTTGTCTTTCTTTTAGTTTTTCTTCCTTGTACTCCACGTCTCTACGTCTTTCGTCTATTATGATTTTCAGTCTTTCAATCTCTTTTTCTTTGAGTTTGATCATATTTGCGCCTTCCGCTATGAAGGCGTCCCTTTCTTTTATCATGCTCTCTAGAGTTCTTATTTGCCCGTCAAACTTGGATAGTTCCCTTTGTGCCCCCTCTAATTTTCCTTCTAGTTCGTCCGCTCTTAATCTTTCCTGATGAAGGGTTTCTTGGAGAGTTGATAATTCTCCACGAGCCGACTCTAATTCCACAGCTAATTTTTCTAATTCTTCTCTTTTTCTAGTTAATTCATTTTCTTTATCTGCAAGTTCTTTACTTTTTTCTGAGAGCTGAGCATTAGTGGCTTCAAGAGTTTTTTCCCTTTCCAAAAGATATTGAGATCTTTCTTCCAGTGTTTTTTCTTTTTCTACAAGTTGGGTGTTTAGTTCTTGTATACGTGCTTTGGCTTCTGACTCCTCTCTTTCTAATTTCTGGACTTCCAACTGTGCCTTTTCATATTTTTCTAACAATTCTCCGGATCGACTTTTTTCATCCTGTAATAATTTTTGTAAGTTTTCATACTCTTGCCGGGCACTTCTAAGTTCGTTCTCAATTTTTTCCAAGTTTGATCGTTTTTCCTCAACTTCTAGCGAATATTCTTCTAACCTCTTCTCCCTTTCCTGTAGCTGACTATTTAGTTCATCTACTCTTTGTCTAACTTCCCTCTCTTGATTTTCAAGTTTCTTAATTTCCTCTTCCGCATTCTGAAGCTTTTCAAGCAGCGATTTGGATACTTGTTGCTCTGAGTCAAGCTTTGTTAGGGCAGATCCCAATTGAGCTTCCACCGATTCTAGTTCGCTCTTTTTTTGGTCCAAACTACTCTTTATACTTTCTAACTCGTTCCGTCTCTGCACTAATTCCAGATCTTTTTCCTGAAGCTCTTTCTCCTTTTCGACCAAGGCCAGAGTGGTTTTCCTTAATAGTGCTTCCCTCTCAGAGAGTTGTTTATCAAATTGACCAATTGTTTCTTTCACTCTTTCCTGCTCCTTCTGAAGAACCCCGCCAAAATCTTTCGCAAACTTGCTTAAAGCCTCTCTAAAAACAAGCATCTCTCTATCGGTAGCATCAGAAAGGTTACGCACCGCTAGTTCACGTATTTCATCAATAACTTCAGACACGGTATCAACAAATGTGTATTTTATAAGTTCTGAAGCGAATTGAATGTGAACCTTTGCAACAACGCGTTCACTTACCACATCCTTCATGTTTAGGATAGCCTCTTTTAAATCTTCTAAACTGCCAGAAATAGCAGCATCTAATCCAACTCTTACATCATCTACGCTGGACTCTAAATCACTAATGCTGCTACGTAGTAGATCAACGGAGAAAAAGGCAGCGGATTCTTCTTTCTCGGCTTTAGAGGGGGTTTTTTCTTGCATCCTGATGCCTCCTAAGAGAAATTAACATTAATTTAAAAATTAGAATCAAAACATTTAAAGTTTTACAAAATATCGATATTAAATAAATTAAATATAATTATGAAATACTAAAACTAATAGAAAATTTTTTATAAAAATATTAAATATAGCAACTATTCACACGTTAAAAAACAATTTAAAATCCTATCTAAAAGTAAAATTGAGAAAAAGTTTAATCATCCTAAACCATACTATATTATGATATAGAATGATAGAGTAATTTATCAGGTACCCGAAATCGATGAAGCAAACCGGCAAGTATGACCTTTACGGGATGATTGATTATAGTTACGCTGAGACGGGAAATAGTTCTAATTTGGTATCTCCATTTTACAATAAATTTGAAAAATTTGTGACCAAAATGTTTTTGAGGGCTGGTCAGAAGGGTGTTTATTCTCTACTAATAGAAATACAGGTTGAGTCACAGATTCCGATAGGTAAATTAGGGAGAATTAGTTTCCCTGCCGGATTTTATGTTTATACCGGTTCTGCCTTGGGTAATGGGGCTAGTAGTTTAAAAGGTAGACTTCTGCGCCATCTTTCTAGTAAAAAGAAGAATTTCTGGCACATTGACTACTTCCTTTCAGGTGAGTCTTCAAGTGTTATAGGTGTAGTTTTTGCAGAAACCACTGAAAATAAGGAACACGATGTGGTGAGAGCGCTTAAGCCGAATTTGAAAATAGTTTGTGAAAAATTTGGTGCTAGTGACTGCAATAAAAAATGTGTAAGTCATCTTCTCTATCTAGGTAAAAATCAGAGTAAAAATATAGAATTGATTAAACAAATATACGAAAAACTTGGACTTAAACCTACTACAATAATTCTTAAAAAGAACGGGATAAACTAAAAATGATGGAAGTTTAAATACCGTTTTCTCAAATTTTATTTCTCAATTATTGTTTCCTTAATAGTTTTTCCAAAGTGTCGCCCACCAGTAATGGAGTATACTATAATCTCGTCTCCTGTTTTTAATTTGGCAACTGAAATGGGTTTTCCCTCCTTATTTACCAGGTTTACTGTTTCAGCGTTTTGGGTCAGAGTTTTTAGTATCATATCTTCTGAATCTAATTTTGCCTTTACGAGAAGTAGAGGTCTTTTTTCTATTTTTACTCTTCCTACTATGACTTCTCGGCAATTTCCCAGATAATCCACTGCAAGTACTTTATCGCCCGCCTCCAGTTCTGAGAGATACTTTGTTTTCCCGTCAGCCATCAGTACATATGCATGAACCGCTCCTGCATTAACTCTAAATGGTCGGGGCTCAGCAAATTCCGTTTGCAGAGTTTCGCTGTGGATAAGAAACAATCCCTGTGATTGACTGCCAATCAGCATTCCTTCACCTGTTCTCAGAAGTGAACAGGTGTCTACGCAGACACGATCTCCCGATCCTACTTCTCTTACCTCGATGACTTTGGCTGAAATCAAGACGATTTTTTCCGGTTCCTCAATTATTTTCTCCAGTTCCGGTATTTCCTCGGCCTTTTGGGGCGTAAAGATTACTCCGTCCACTCCCAGTTCGAGAGTTTGAAAGAGGGTATTTGCTTCATCCCGGCTCTCAGCTTCAGCAAACAACTCTGTCTTAGATTTGTGAAGTTCTGCAATCAGATTCTCTAAAGGTATTATCTTCCAATCTTCCGCTTTTACGATAATATAAGGAACTCCTCTCTTAGAGAGTTCTATAACTTTTTCTTCATCCTCCTTAGCTCGAATGTCCACTAAACATGCAACACATTTTCCCTGTTTCATAATTTTTGAAATTTCTTCGGGATTGGTTTCTGTTGTTATTAATACATCTGGTTCAGACGTTTGTGAAGAAGAAAAAATGGTTGTTGAACCTAACTGCCTAAGTTGTGGGATTAGTGGTTCATCCGCTATGAAAGTATTTATTCCGCTGGTCATCGAGATTATTGCTATCTCTCTTACGTCTTCCCAATTGCCATTCAAACGTATTATTATTTTCTTCATTATTTAGACCCCAGAATTTGAAGGGCTTCTTCGACAGAAGCATTTTTTTTCACTATTTCTGAGACCGCTTTCACTATTGTCATTGGTTTTTGGTGTTGAAACGCGTTTCTACCCATTGCCACGCCTATAGCTCCGGCATCCATAGAGTCCTTAACCATCTGAAGAGTTTCACGATCTGTTTCGGTTTTAGGGCCTCCTGCAATTATAATTGGCACTGGGCAGCCTTCAACCACTTTTTGGAAAGTATTAACCTTTCCTGTAAAAGGAGTTTTTATAATGTCTGCTCCAAGCTCCGCACCTATTCTAGATGCATGGGCAATTGCCTTTGGATCCAACGAATCAATGTTTTTCCCTCTAGGGTACATCATGGCTATTAGGGGCATCCCCCAATCTTCGCAATCTCTCGAAACTTGTCCTAGGTGCTTCAACATCTCGGGTTCCTTTTCTGCTCCTATATTAATGTGTATGGACACGGCTTCCACGCCGAGTTTAACCGCTTCTTCCACAGTTCCCACAGCAACTTTCCAGTTATGGTCTGGGCCCAAAGCAGTACTTCCTGAGAGATGCATTATTAATCCACAATCGGGTAATTTTTCTAACTGTTTTAATATACCTTTATGAAGTAGAACAGCAGTAGCCCCCCCTTTTGATACCAGTTCAACTGTTTCCCGTATATTCTCGATTCCCTTGATGGGACCATCTGTAAGTCCGTGATCCATAGGGATTACCACAGCTTTACCGTTTTCCAGTATCCTTCTTAATCTCGCATCTTTTCCTCTCAATTCCTATCACCTCATAGGTAATTTTTTGCGTATAAAAGTTCAGCGTTAAGCACCACGGCTCCTGCCGCGCCTCTAATAGTGTTGTGGCTAATAAGAGTCAAAAGCAACGTGTTCTCATCGAACCCCGGTCTTATTCTTCCAACAGTTGCGCTCATTCCGGGAACGGTGCCCGCCATACGGTCTAATCTTGGTTGGGGGCGGTCTTCTTCCTCTCGGACTATTATCGGTTGTTTGGGTGCAGATGGTAAATTCAGTTCTTGGGGTTCCCCCTTAAATTCTCTGAGAACTTTTTTTACTTCCTCAATATCCGCTGGTTCTTTGGTTCTAATGAAAACGGTCTCGGTGTGTCCATCTATAACCGGAACTCTGTTACAGGAGGCCACTATTTTGAAATCTGCGAATTTGATTTGCTTATCTTCCATTTTGCCCAGAATTTTAAGCGTCTCATTCATCACTTTTGGCTCTTCGCCTTTAATGTAGGGAATCACATTGTCTGTTATCAGTAATCCCGGTACGCCTGGAAGACCGGCGCCGGAAATGGCTTGCATTGTGTTCACGTATACTGTATCCAGTTTAAAGTGGTCATGGATGGGCTTAAGAACCATAGCCAAACCAATGGCGGTACAATTGGGATCAGTAACTATGTATCCTCTCCACCCCCTATTCTCTTTTTGTACATCGATTAGTTGAAGATGGTCAGGGTTCACTTCGGGAATAATCAGAGGAACATCCTTTTCCATCCTGTAGGAGCTGGCATTACTAGTAACCACACATCCTGCCTCGGCAAATTTACCTTCCACTTCTTTTGCTATTTCCGAGGGCAAAGCGGAGAAAGCAAGGGGAGCTTCCGCCTCGCTCGGATCGGTGTCAACTACTGTCGTATCTCTCAAGTCTTCAGGAATATCCATAGGTAGATACCAATTTACAGCAGCATCCTTGTAGGTCTTACCTGCTGACCTCTCAGAAGCCGCGATGGAAACTATGTTAAACCAAGGATGGTTGTAAAGCATTTCAATTAGTCTTTGACCTACTGTTCCGGTACAACCTAAAATTGATACATCTATCTTCTTCAATCTTTTACCTCCAGATTCGTTTTTATTAGCTCAGCCGCCTTTTCCTTTTCCTCCCAGCTTACGAAAACTCTTATACTCGAGCTTATGGTCAGAATTCCAAAAATGTTGATTTTCGCCTTGCCTAGAAGGTCCGTTACACTATCGAGAATACCTGGTGAAGTCTCCAGATTCACGCCTTTAACCGTAATCATTGAAAGATTTTCGAAAAGGGAAACCGCCTTACCCAGTCCTTCTTCTCTTATTTTCCTATGTACTGAGTTAACCACTTTCCTGGTATCCTCATCCGAAATATAGAGTATCAGAGATAAGGGCTCCATAGCTACTGATAGTATCCTCCCGTTTGCTCCTCTTACCGCTGATAGAATTGAAAAAACTGCTTCGGGTTTAGCGGCTTCTTCTCCTACAATAGTGATCATAGAAACATGGTTTTCATCGACTAAGACCTCTAGTTCTGGCAACTCTGAACCGGTTATCACGGTTCCTACAGCAGACAAGTCTCCGTTCTTGAAGCCAACAATCCGTATCTGCATGTCCCTAGATTTGAACCATAAGGCCTTAGGATGAATTATTTTTGCTCCAGTAGATGTTAGTCTAGCCACTTCCTCCGTGTCCAGCGACTTTATGAGAGCTGTGCTTTCCACCAAGTCTGGGTCTCCTGTAAGAACACCTTCCACATCCTTAACTAGGATCACCTCTTTAACTCCCAAGCAGTTTCCAATGAGCACCGCGGAGGTGTCGCTTCCACCACGCCCTAAAGTCGTTATCTGGCCCTTCGGGGTTTTTCCTAGAAAACCGCAAATCACAGGAACCAGTCGTTTTTCAATTAAGGGAATCAACTTTTCTTTCACAGCGCTTTTTGTCTCTAGAACCAGAGGATTAGCATTTCCAAAATGTTCATTCGTAAATATGGGCCAGTATTCTGAATAAGGATCAACGACAAGACTCTTAACTCCCGCCGATTTTAGCGCTGTACCCATTAAGCGGGCAGCTATGCGTTCTCCCATTGACAATATTTCATCCAGCTCTGCAGAGCCTATGGTTCCCTCCGTAGCGCCCTCAGCCAATCGCAGCAACTGATCAGTTGCCCCCTTTAGGGCTGACACCACTACCACCACGTCTCTACCTTTCTCTATTTCTGCTGCCACCATCCTTGCTGCATTTATTATGTCCTCGCTATTTGATAGAATTGAGCCGCCAAACTTAACTACTATGGTATTATCTGCACTCACTGTTCAATCCCTCTAAAAACAGTTTTTTTGGTTGGTTTTTTCTAAAAATCGGATCTAAACTAAAAATAGCAGTATGATGTGGACTTAGAGCTACATAAATTGGCAGGGCATCACCGAGCCACCACACCTGTGTCCAATCAATAGATATTGGCAGGGCATCACCAATCCAAACCACCTAAACAATAGTGGTTCATCTCTATATTATACAAGGTATTAAATGTTTCGCAAATCCACCAAGGGACCCCGTCTTAGGTATGTAGTTTTTCTGGTTGTTGTTTGTCTTATGTAGG
>NZ_JBRAKS010000020.1:0-21487 GCF_052745115.1 Candidatus Jordarchaeum sp. | reverse complement strand
GCCAGTTGGGCGGAGACGCAAAACGCCTGCAAGAGCGGAGAGGTTCATGCCCCAAAAGGGCAGGTGCTCCCCTATGAAGCAGGAACCGAACACCATTTAGGCGGTGTCCTAAATGGGTAAGTTTCGGACAACGGATTATACCAGACGTAGAGTTATGTGGAATATGGCAAATGTTTAAATTGGTGTACTATTTGGTAATTATTAACTATTTGGTGATTATATGGTGTGGGTTCCAGCGTGGCTCGGTAATTTCTACTCCAAAATATACCTTTACTACGGTGACCACCCCTTTAGCGTTGAGGAAGTTAAAGAGGAGCTGACCATTGACCGGCAAAAGTTGAGGGTTCTGCTCTCTCGACTACACAAGGCGGGGTACATTGAGAGAACCGCCAGAGGGACATACCGTGCATTGGACCCATTGATAATAGTCCTAAACGTTGTGGACGACAGTTGGATGCACCAGGTGAGGCAGAGAGAGTATATTCCCCTTATTCGAGAATTCGCCTGCGAAGTCTTCAAAAAATACAGTGGTCGCGTCTACTCCGTGGTGCTCTTCGGCTCTGCTGCCCGCGGAGAAGCCAGAAAGAACAGTGACCTAGACTTTCTAATAGTGGTAAAAGACTTGCCCGAAAACTATAGCCAACGTGTAAAAGAAATTTCACAAATCATTGAAAAACTGACACAAACTAAGCTCGCCCTATGGGGGCAAAGCGGGATATTCGCCAACGTCGAAGCCATTATATTAACACCGGAGGAAGCCTCCATAAATCAGCCAATCTACTTAGACATGATTTCAGACTCCGTAACAATATATGACAGAAAAGATTTCATGAAAAACACTCTCTCAAAACTGAGAAAAAAGCTGGAAGAAATGGGAGCCAAAAAAATCACCACACCGAAAGGAGACTGGTACTGGCAACTTAAAGACAAAGTGGAAAGAGGAGAGGTGCTCGAAATTTGAGAACCGACAAAATGGCCGCAGACTTCCTCCAACGCGTAAAAGCCCGACTCACAGACGCCGGAGCTGCACTCAAAAGAGGCGACTACCCAGACGTAGTAAGGTACTCCCAAGAATGCGTAGAACTATCCACCAAAGCATGTCTGAGAGTCATAGGAGTAGACTATCCCAAGGTACACGATGTGGGCGACATCCTCGAGTACTACAGAGACAGTTTCCCCGAATGGCTCAGAAAAGAGATATCCCAAATGAGGGAGATTTCAAGAGACCTCTTCCAGAAAAGAGGGCCAAGCGTATATGGAATCGAAAGGGAAGGAAAAACCGCAAGCGAACTCTTCACCAAAACAGACGCCGAGGAAGCCCTCCAAAACGCTGAAAAAGTTTACAGCACAAGCCAAAAGTTTTTCAAAGAGTATTATTACAAGAAGCCATAAGATTAGAAACCACACACAACCTCAGAACAACCATCACCAAAAAAAGCATAAAAAACTAAATATAATATAACCACTAGCGGCAGGACACCCTAAGAAGGAAACAGCTTGCAAAAGCAGTTCCTCAGCAGCGAGGATTAGAGATAGTGAGAAGAGATTTAGATATATTCCGAAACAGTGAAGGTAGGCTTATTCTTGAAGAGTGATAGCGTCAAAAGGATATCGTTTTAAAAAGATGACAGTACAATGCTCCAAAGTCTATTGTAGACAGAACTAGGACATAGAATATGAAACATAAATACTATGTTACAAAACGCTTAATTCAGTACTTTCTCTAGGTTATTACAATATTAAAGATGTACTTGAGCCCCTAGGTGAATAATGTGGTTCGAAAGTCGTTTGAAAAACAGGAAAAAGAGACTCACTCTTCAGGTTCGTCCTTGCTTGACTCCCTTGAATTAATGTTTCCAATAAAAAAGAATTGGGAGCCAGTCTGGGAGGATATTCAAAGCTTGTGCATACCGGACAAAGACTATGAATTCATGAATTTTGACGGGGAAACCTTTACACTCAAGGCTAAAAATGAGCAAGCCCTTACCACCAGGTACGCCCTAGCCAATATTCTCAGTAGACTGTTGTACAGCAAGGGAATGCTCGTCCTAAAGTTCAAACCATTAGAAGAACTAAACGAAAACCTAACCAACTAAATAGAATTCATCATAAAGTATCCCAGCGAAACCGCCTCAGGAAAAATAAAAATAGTAAAGGGCTGGTATCCCTCTCCTTCTTAAGTGAATACACTTCAACCATATGCCCCGGTAACGACACAAAACTCATTTTATGGGCATTTCATAATCCCATTCCCCAGCAAGATTACTGAATCTGTTTTCACTTCGACAATGCTCCCTGGCGATATGCAATATCTCGTGTTTGAAAGTATTGCACCAGGTCCAGCCTTATATTCCTGAGATTCACTTTCACTTTTATTCTCTTCAATATCAAAATATCCTCTACCACCCAGAAGTTCAACTTCGCCTTTAAAACAGATTCCTCTATCATATTCAAAATGAGATAAGATAGGCTCATTTTTATAGACTTTTATTTTAACATAATCACGGTCGATGTTATCTTCTATGGGAAATTTTGTTTCAGTACCAACAGATTCCAATTCAACTACCCCAAAGCCATAGTTTTGCTCTCCACCCAAAATCAATGTTTCAATTAAATTAATTTCATCAACAAATATGCCGTTGCCCATTTTAACTTCTTTTTCTCCATTTTCAGCAGGTAATTTACATCCTTTTTTACCCCAGATGCACCCAATGAGCTTCGTGATTCTTATATTTCCCCCCTCATCTCTAAATTTATTTTTTATAAATTCAATCTCGTGAAATGACCCATATTTTGCTGTTCCCTTCTCGTGGTCCATTGCTGTTAAAACTCGGCTGCCTATGAAGTTATGTTCAAAATCTCTAATGTTTTTATCACCATATTTTATTCCCTCATCTGTATACGCTGGAAGATAAATGGTTTCACCGTCATAGATGTAAAAATAAGAAAAACGAAAATTTTTCATTACCTCTTTTCCAACATTACGATACTCTCTAGTTTTGGGATTATCAAAAAGTTTTTCTGTCGCTCTTTTTGTGATAGCGCCCCAAATATTTTTGCTCGGTATATAATATCTTGTTGAGGCTATAACCGAACCTTTGTTTGGCAAATATCCAATATGTACAGGGCTTTTTAGAGTAAAAGCAACATCAATCCTCTTCAACATTTTCTCCGCCTTTTCACGTCCTACAATGATATAACGCATAGATGAGGGCGCGTTCAAGGATTTTTTTTAGGAATAAAAGTTTATCAATATCCTGAGCGATCTCTGTTAACTTTTTAGTTTGACTTTTAAAATCATTGGGAAAATTCTCGGAATTTAGAAGAAAATTTTTGACACCAGATTCGTTCAGTAGAGGAGTTAATTTTTCTCTTATTCCTTTATTTTTTGTCTCAAGCCAGAGAAACATTGCATAAACACCATCTTCCTTAAGAACCCACAATGCAGTCCTAATGATATTTTCAGAACTCTTATCCCTGGGCATCTGTTGACCATGCTTAATGCACAAATAATCAAGATTAAACATTGCTTTCACCTTCGCTTTATGGCTCAGCATTACCGCTATCCCCCTCTAGAGGAAATACTTCAATTCTACCAAAACCACGCGTACCCAGACCACCAACACCGAGGAGTTTTAAATATGGAAAAGTTGATTTAATCAAGGTATCAGCATCATTTACAATTCCTCTACGTTTATCGATAACGACCTCAAATCCAAACACTGTCCCTCTTGGTATCGCTTCGTAAGTGAAAAGCGCTCCTTCTTTTGCAGTTCCTGTTTCTGGGTCAATTCTAACGGAAGTTTTGATTTCCAAGTTATCGTTTATTATATGAGAGAAGAGTTTGTCTGAAACAATTACGATTCTCTTTACAAATTTGCTTAGTTTTGAAGGTAATGTAGTTTCTTTACCATCGGATATACTCTGAAGCTCCAGCATTAGCCAGCCAAGATTAAAAGGTTTTGAGTCATCAATTCCTTTCATGACATATGCCTTGTCTTGAACTTTGTCAGGAATTTTTAGTTTTTCCCCATTTTTGTCTTTTACATCTACAAGCCAATATTCAATAAGTTCTTTGGTTGTAATCCAAACTGTTCCTTGAATTGATGTTACAGGGAAGAAAAGTATCTGTGAATCGTAGAATCTCACCATTCCCTGCTGTGTTTCCGTTCCAAATATCTCTTCTATATTGACGCTTTGAAATTTTGCCGAATCCTCTTTTTTGGCGATCTCTGCATAAGCCCTTATCACTCCAGCAATCGATGTTCCTGGTATCTTTGGCACATTTGTTGTTGGGTCTCTAACTATTGTATTGTCCGCTCTTCCGAGTCTATATTCCCCTGAACCTATGTGGACAGGGTCTAGAGATATTGCAACAAACATTTTTTCTTCTGGATAGTTACTCGTTTTTTTCACCCTCCTTTACTTTTAGAGTATGTATGAAAAGGGTTATCGTATCAAGTAAAAACCCCTTAAGTGCAGAATTGAGAAGATTCCGCGTTTCTTCTCCCAATTTAGTCCAATTCTCTGCAAAAGCATCCTTTAATGTTGCTTCAGCAAATTCTCTAAATACAAATTCTTTATTTATGTCTTTGTCATTTATCCACTCTCTCAACTTCTCTGAGAGCGTCATCTCAATGAAGTTTATCTGGGAAGTAGATAAATTTGCATACAAAATTTTCCACAAATCTATTAGTTTTTGAGACTGGTACATATAGTAAGGTCTAGGCATAAGCCACCCATATGCTTTACTCTCTCTTCTCCCCTTCTTATAGTAAATTTCGTATCTATCTGTGGTAGCTAGAAGCAAATCGAAATCAAAATAACCAGGGTACAATGTATAGGATTTTCCTTCAGAGAGCTGCGCAAGATCATCAAGGGTATATTTCTCTTTTTTATTTATGGGATAAAAGCTATAATGTTTATCTTCTCTCGTTTTTTTTACGTCCCACCACGGTTCCATAGACACTGATTCTCTAAAGTTTTCATCTTTTAATATTCTTTCTCCAGAATCTAAAAGCACAGATAATGGAAATTTACTTTTTGCGATAAGTAAACCAATATTTAGAGGCAATTTTCCAATAATTTTCTCAAATCTCTCGTTGTAAATGTTTAAGACAAGTTCCGCTATCTCAATTGAATCGGATGCAGGAACAATCATACGAAGAGAAAGAGGTGATTTCGTTATCTCAATTAATGGGCAATACTCCTCTATTTTTAAGTCGTTGCATTTTACAATTTGAGAATTTTCTAATAGATTTTCATTTGGTTTATCTTCATTTTCCAGCCAGCAAAAACCGATATTTTCCAAACCTTTTTTAATAGCATCTGCACCATGTATATTATCCAATTTGAATTTATCAAGTGATTCAATAGTATAAAATTTTCCATTTGAGGAATGAAATACAAGAAGCGTTTCTGTCTCTAAATTGCTAATTTTGATTGTGTATGGAGTGTGGTGTTTGAGTTCAGTTTTAATATTTGAAATATCGACAGAAAAAGTAATCCTCTTCCATTTTATGGAATAAATCTTGTCTTTTATTTCACTAATAATTAAATCAAAAATATTGTTTGTTTCATTCCAGATTCTAAATAGACGTGCTGGAGAAGGGTTTTGAGTAAACGTTAAAGATAGTATATTTTTAGAGGTTATATCCGTTAACTTTGAACTAAAAATTTCCCACATATTTTTAATGAATAAGGGATTATCAATTCCATCTTTTTTCTTTTCTTCACTCACGTTAATGTCTTCAAAAAGAGTGTTGAAAACTTTTGTTCTTAAAGAAATTTTATCTTGAGCATCGCTAAAAGTTGGATCTGCCAGCGCTTCCTTAACAAAGTAGTCCATGAAATATTCGGCTAAATCTCTAAGTGAATTCTTTGGAGGTTTTCTACCAAGTGATTTTTCTATTCTTCTCATAAATTGCGCATTATCTTCAATTTCTTTAGCTCTACTCTCATGCCAATCCTCAAAACTCTGAGAATAAAATGTTCCAATCATTGATCCATCAAGCCACTTATCGATATCAAAACTCAAGTTAAGTAAGGCGATACGGTTATTTTTATCAGCAACCTCATCTATCCAAATTGTGTCTCTTCTATCGGCAAACAACCAATTTTGCAGCCTTCTTTCTACTCTTTTCTTGCAAATATTGCACATATCAGATTCGATATGTTTTGTTCTGAATTTACAAACAGGACATATATCTTCGTCTTTTTGAGGAGTTGGCAAGTCAGGATTTTCTAAAATTTTCTCTCCGTCCTCGTTTTGTTCTACAAACAATATTGGACTGGTCTTTGGAATCTTCCTTTTTTTATATACGAACCTTAGTTCATCAGCCAGAATGGTAAGAGTTCTTGAGGCTTTGCTTAGTGTGAAGAAGGGCCATATCTCGTTTTCACTATTTCGCATTATACTTTCAAATCCAATTTTTGCACATTCTTTGGCAAGTTCTTCTGACTTGTCAAAATCTGGAAAAGTGAAATAGATACTATTTATATCTTCATAAATTGCATTCCCTATAGGTATTTCATCTTCAAACTTTTTTTTAAGTTCCTTTTTAATGCATTCAATGATCTCATTTCGTTTCCAAATATCAGCAATCTTTTTACCCTTGTTAATGAATTCAATTCCATCCCAACAAAAACCAATTACCCGCCATTTTTCCTTATCTTTAGAGGTATCAATATTCTCCTCCAGTATGCATCTAATTATCAGAGTTTTAAACAACGAAGCGGTAGAATGAGAATGATCCCACAGAGTTACATCGTTCGAGGGAATCCTCGTTTCTCCAAGGACATGAGTGAAGACCTTTTCAAGAGTTTCTATCAAAAATCCTCTAAATTCAGCTAGTGATACTGAATTAGAGATATATTTTCCAAAAAAATCTATTAACTCGTCGGACAAATGAACCAAACTTTCCTCAAGATTTTTTAGGTCAATTTTTTCTTTTGAATAACCAAAAGGAGAAGTTATAACTGTATTTTCTATCGATTGCTTTTCTCTCACAATACCTTTATCGTCTGCTGAGTCAAGTCTATCGCAGGATTCGAGTAACTTTACGAGTACTTCTTGGGTGTCTCTATCATGATGCTTTCGTATAATTGAAGAAATATTTGCTTGTTTACCTGCAATTTTGAATTGGAATTTTCCATTTTCAATTTGTTTTACCAATTCAGGATTTAGAAATTTATCAATTTGTGTATGACAATCTTTGGTGGTTTCTCCTATAGATTTACTCCTAATAAAATTGGGGTGACATTTTCCAATATCATGAAGTAATGCTCCAATTTCGCCAATTAAGATTGCTTCTCTATTATTTATGAGATTTTGAATTAACTCACTCATTGTTTGCTCTCCCTCATCTTCTTAACCAACTCATCTAACGTAGAGAATCCCTTTTCTATAACTTCCAAGCCTGATTTTATCCAAACATTTCCTTCTTTTAGTGTTTCATTAATTACACCAAATCCAGAGGACTTTTTTGCTGAAAATCCATAGACATAAAACATCATCATCAATGCTTGTGCTAAAAAATTAAAATCTTCTTTTACTTCATTTGCTTTAAAATCTTCACTTTTTGGATAGGGAAAATAGAGTAAATAAAATTCACCATTCTTCCCAGGCTTCATTACTTCAAGATTTATTGGACTCCTCCCTTCCACAGGTGTTCTTGTTTTTCGATCTAACGGTGTAATAACATCTCTCCCTGCTCCCTCTTCGAAAAATGTTGGGAAGAAGTAAAGTCTTCCCTTCAAGGAATTTTCATCATTCTCTGAGCCAGAGCCAAACAGTCTTCTTATAATTTTCTTTTTCTTATCTTTATCATCCCAATCTACTCTTTCAGAAGCAAATCTCAGTTGTCCTTTCCATGTCGAAGGTCTCACCATGGGGCATCCCAGAAACTTATCCCTTACGATAGGGTTCTCAAAAATTCTAAGTTCATTTTCTTTATCCTCAATAACATGAAACTCACCTTCATCTTTACTCGTATAGGGTTTTTTAAGAGTGAAGGATATCTTTAGAAGGAGAGAATTTTGAGGAAGTTGCTTTATGTCCTCTTTGGATGGATAGAATTGATCATAATCCTTCTCCTTGGAGATTTCAGTTAGGACTTGTTTCTTTTTTTTGCCCAATTCTAATTTCTGATTTTCTGCATCACTACTTAGATTTGCTGCTGAAAGATAATAATCATGAATTGTCATTTTAATTCCTCCAATAATTTACCACCTTCCACAAACTGTACCTTTCTTTTTTCTAAAAATTCTTTAATTTGAGCATATTCCTTTTCATCCTTTGCATAGGCAAAGAAACGATATGGTTTATTCTGAAATGTTTTGTAAAAGTATCTCTTTGCGTTTCCTGGTTGTCCTTTCAAAAAGGACAAACTATTCTTTAATTCTTTGATTACGTAGTATTTCAAATTCTTGTTGATGAAAATAAACTTCATAATGTTCGGATTATCTGTATTGCTCCCCTTTCTTTTCAAATATTTGTCTATCTGAATTTTGTTTGCAGTATACCTCTCCAAACCATTTTTTTCTATTTTAATCAGCCCCTCAGACTTTGCAATTTTTCCCCCCAATGAACCATACTCTGCAATTATTTTAATCGTTATATTTAACAAAGCCAACTCAAGATTACTCATTTCTCTTAATTCCATAAACTGTAATGTAACATTTCTATTTTCTTTCTCAACCTCCAATCGGAACTTCCTTGCCCAACCAGTACATCCAAATAATTCACAAGCATCGCAATGGTTGTTATCTTTACAATTTGTATCTGTCGGGTCGCAGGCAGTCCCGCGCAGCCCTCTTATCATCGCTTCATACCACCATCTTAAACTTCCAATTATACCAGTCTCTCTTAATAATTTTGAAGATTTTTTATCTGCATCCCCTGTCCAAATTTTAGTTAATTCTTCAAGTTTAATTGCAAATTTTCTCATTTACCTTCACTTCTATTACTCCTATCATTTCAAAGCTTATCTACGATTTTGACCATTGTTTGGTGTTACTTAGGTTCTAAATTAATGTTATATTTATCCAAAGGTTGTACGATTGTCCGTGTTAATACCACAATCGGATTGTTTTTATTTTCTCTATCACATGAAAGGAGGAAGATTTGATTTTCTCCTTATCCCCTTTCTCGTATTTGTTATATTTTTCTGCAAAGTGGATTTACTTATTTCTATTGCTATCTTACAATATTTATTTCTTCCCAATATCTTCATACTCTCATGTATTAACTATGTGCTTATTCTTGTATTCCTCTTAGTTACCTGTTAGATATAGTATTTCTACAGCTGCTTTTTTCTGCGTTTTTAGCGTTTAGTAAGTAGTTTTGACTTGTTGAGTCATGTGTAAGCAGGAATAATTTTCCGAGATTTGAGATTGTGTAAGTGTAGGTTCTTCCTTCTCGTTTTCTTTCCAAGAATTTTTCTTCTACTAATTTGTTTATTGTTCTTGAGGTTGAGGATTCATCTTTATTTAGATCGTGTGCTATTTGTTCGAGTGTCGAAGCTTGATTTGCTACTTTTTTTAGAATCTGTATTTTGTGGGTTTTTGGCATTTCTAGGAATAGGGGGATTTCGATCCTTTGTCCCTTTTTTTCTTGAATTGTTACTAATGTTTTTACCTTGTTTTTGGAGGTAATTGCAGCTAGAAGTGCTATTATGATTATGCAGCGCATTCCGCCTGAAAGGTCAAAGAATACATCGTATTCGCTGTGTTCATTTATTTTTTCGACTATGCGGAGTACTGCGTTCCAGATGTCTTCTTCTGTTATTCGAAGAAATTCGTGTTCGATGTGTATTCCGCGGCTTTTAAGATAATTTATGTTAGTGAGAACTTCTTGTTCAGCTAAGGTTCCTCGTTCAGACTGATCTTCAGGGACTATGAAAATGTACTTGTCATTTTTCAGTACATTGTGTATTGCGATGGAGCTTAGGAATATACCGGCATCGAATCCCAGAGTCAAAAAAACGCATTTCTTTTTTCCATTTTTGTTAACGGACGTGTTTTCAAACATTGAATCTCCCTTTTTGCTCGTTTTCTAAACAACATTTTACGAACGCGCTAGCACCTATAATTAGGAAGCCTTGATTATTTGCACATGGTATGGCAGGCATACGCCAATCTTCTTTTGAATATGAATGATATCCTGGAATTCCTGTCAGTGCATGTTGCATCTCTCGCATAAAATCAGTGTCAGCTTTATCACATCTAATGATTGTGTTTCGATTATTAATAGAGAATGGACGGTGGCTCATATAGTTTGGAAGATGCAGGTCGGCATAAATTTTGGTTTGTTCTTTTCTTATTCCATTTATTATCGCTATTGCATCTCTGTGCTGTAGTCTAAAGCGGTTGAGTGCTGCGTTTATTTCTCTTCTTTTTTGAGGTTCAAGGTTTCCTAATACTTGGTCTTGTTTGAACTCGTCTAGTTCCTGTATTTGGAAATGAAGCTTCCTTAAGTCAAGAACACTAATTGACTGAATAATACCATAATGCTGGAAGTATGCAGGAATCTCCATTGAAAAATCTCTAAAGCCTGCAACACTCGTAACTTTTATCAGCTTTCCTCCATCCATCAGCACAAACTCATCGAATGTATCATTAAGTTTTTGGGGATTGAAAAATGGTGGCTGGAATTGTTTCTTTTCTATGCATTCAATGATTTTGTTATTTCGATTCTCCTTGGATATTTTTCCAGATATTATAAAGGCGTTGATAAACCTGTAGAGAAAAGCGAGATAAAGCATTTCACCGTAACTACTTTTAACGAAACTTCCGTAAGTTGGCATGTACTCCAAGCCTTTATTAACTGCTTCAATAAGTTTCTCGTAGGGAATAGGTCCTTCATTTTCCTTTCTTAATTCGTCTCTTAATATGCGGAGTGTTTCTATGGGTACAAGGGCTAGGGTTTCGCATTGAGTATGTCTAGCGCCTCTTCCTAGTCTCTGTATGAAAGAAGACGCATTATTGGCCTCGAATATAAGTGAAGCTGTATCGAAGTCAACTCCTACCTCGATTGCGCTTGTACCAACCACTATATCTGAAAACTCTGAAGGCTTTAAGCGCGCCTTTTTTGGTATTAAACCGTGAATGGGGGTAACCTTATCCTCTCCAAAAATTTTCTCAAGTTCGCGTCTTACCTGCTCCGCGAAAACAACCGAGTTTAAAATGACTAACACTTTAACGTTAGATTGACTGTCCTTGTGGCGGGCGTACAATTCATTTACATTGTTAACTAAAAACTTCACATCTTCTTGATAGAATAAATAGGGAGATCCTGAAGGAATTCCGCGAATGGTGAGGTCTGTTTCATACCGAATTATTCTACCTTCTTCTTTTTGAGTGAATGACGGAGTGATAATCTCAGGGGTACTGTACAGTTCGCTTAAGAGACGTAGTGTGTTGTCATTTTCTTCGTTAGTTATAGTTGCGCTTGAAACTATTAGCTTTAGGATATATTCCTTGAAAAACGATAGTAGAAAGATTAAATTTGCAAGTGAGTAACTATGGTAAAGGTGGAACTCGTCTAATACTAAAGTCTTAAACCCGCTGATTATAAAATCCTTGAGAACATTCAAGGGTGTTTTAAATTCCCCTTTGAGTATTAAAAAGAGAATATCGGGATTAGTTAACATTATTGTCTGGTTACCTTGCGCTTCAACCATCAGGTTTCTAATTATAGTACCGTGTGGAACGTATTTTCCGTCTTTAATGCTTTTCCTGTCAAGTAACTCGCCGGATATTGGAAGTATGCTAATCTTGCTGGTGCTGTTACTTGTTTCCTCACCTAGAATTTTAGCAGAATACCCACAATCTTCGATAGATTTTTTCAGGTTTTCGACTTGATCATGCAAGAGCGCATTTGTCGGATAAATGAAGATTGCGTTCTCGTTATGTTTTAGTATGTTTGATAGTGCAGCGAGGGTTTTGCCACCTGATGTTGGCACATTTTGAACAATAAATTTTGAAGTGCTATTGTAAACCCTGAGTTGATGTTCCATTAGTTTAAAAATACCGATGCACTCAGAACTGCAAGGAACGTATACCTCCGAAAGTTTCACTTTTATCATGCTATCCGGCATTAATGAAACACCATAGGATAAATTTTAGGATCAGGTTTTGCGATTTTAACCTCTCGTTTTAATCCGAACTCGTTTATGTAACTACATGTATAGTAGGGCCCATTTAACCTAGCTGAAACAATCAACGGAACCCAGGGTTGCATAACAATGTTTCCATCACAAAACATATGGGACGCCTTAATGTCATTCCAATTTACAGGGTGATCAGGTTTAAATTCTCCTGACTTCTCCTTCACATTTTCACATTTCGTGTAGACCGACACTACGGGCACCATCTTTTTTCCCAGTCTAATAATTCGTGGACCCACCCCACCGCCTATAATGAAGAACTCAAAAGTGTTGAGGGGCGGGTACTTCGTATAGGTGCCCCACTTGGGTAGAACAAATTTTCTACGTATTATAGACTCCTTTTGTGTACTGAAAATAAATGGCGAGTCAACAGCGTTAAAAGAGATTTCAACAGCAGGGTTCCACCGCCAAGGAATGTTTTCTCCACAAACCGCCGCTCTGATTTCAGACAATTCTTGCTGTGAAGCTGCTGGTGTTGCATATAATGTGAATCGCTGCAGGTCTTCATCATAGTTGGGCCGCGTACCGCTGACTATTCGCTGAACGGTAGAGAGACTTCGATTAAGCGCGTACATCAAAGCTATGTTGCTTAGATATGGTGAAAAATAACTCCTGCCGCCATACTCTCTAGTCACATAAAATAGGAAATCATGAGCAGAGATTAAGACACGGTAAATATTAAGTGGCATGTTGCTCTCTGATACTTCGTTATCCTTTGGTTCCTTTTTGAGTTTGCTGGATGCGGCTCTTCTGGACATATCGCTTACAACCTTGTTAAGATTTCTTTTTTTCCTCTCCTGCCGTTTTCTCTGCCTTGTCTGTGAAACTTGAAGCTTGGTCGTACATTCTCTGGATTAACTTCTTGTCAATTACGAATTTTTGAATGCTGCTGATCAGGTTCTCCAATTTGTCGTTAGTGATAATGGTTAGCTTGTCTTCGAAAGCTGCGAACTTGCCGTACTTTGAGAGAATCTCCTCCATAGATTTGTAAATATCTCCTTTTAACTCTCTGTCCGATAGTTCTAGAAGCAAGTCGAGGCTGGTGATTGCTTCTTCGTATCCTCCTATTATACCCACTATATGGTTAACCATATCTCCTTTTATTCTGGTCTCTGCACCATACGACTTGGTTGCTATTAGTGTTTTCACAACCATTACGAACTCTTCCCATGTTGGTGATATCAGAGTAACTACTGAAGGGAAGTGTACAACAGGCTGAATGTTTTCAGTTACTCCTAGTGCTTGTCCAGTGGACTGGGTTGGGTCCGAGACCGCGTTCCAAGTAATAAGTTCTGCAATATCCTCATAGGCTTCAAGTGAGTATGCTGAACTGTACTCTATACGGTGTTTAATATTCCACCGACCTTCCTGCCCTTTCTCCACGGAAACCGCACCAAACAGTATGCACCTCGGACATTTTCTACAGAGAGCGTCTTTTAGTGCACACTCTTCTTGTTTTTCGTCAATTTTTACTCCGTTATCTTTCGCAAGAGTACGTACATTACTTATGAACATTCTATTCTCTACTGCTTTCTGTTTTGAGGCTAACATTGCAACTCTTAGCACTGGTGTTGGGTCGGTTTTTCCTTTTGGAAGTGTAACAACGTTAAGTTCATCTCCAGCTTCAGTTCTAAACGCTGTAAAGTCATGGGTTTCTCTAATCAGCAGGATTTGTATTGTTTTAGCAGACCTTAGAAGGGGTGGCTCTGGTTCGAAATAGTTTTTAAGCGAAGATAGAAAATTAGGCATTTCAAGCGACAATTCTTATCACTCCTCCGTTTCTTCTTTACCCTTTTTTGTGTTCTTTATTTTATACTCGAATATTTTTTTGTAAACCCCGTAGTCAATCTCTTTTGTTACACGCAACCATCTCCGTGTCTTAACCTTTTCCCGGATTTCAAGCAGTTTATCGACGCCTTTGCTTAAATTGTCCATCGCGGTAGAAGCTATGTAATCACTGCTTGCAGTGTTTCTATGCACGTTTATTACGTATCCTGTTATCGCCTCCTTATTTGAGAGGCGTTGACCTGTAACTATCGCTAGCATTTTTCCTACAGGGCCCATAAGAGTGTGTTTGCTCCATCCCTTTGCCTTGGGATAATACTCTTTCAAGTATTCTGTTAAATATTCAATTGTCTGCGACACACTTTTCTTTAGTTCTTCTTCAGGAAATTCTTCTTCCTCGCTCATCAATGTTATTAGTTCCCTCATTTTTATCAACTCCTTTCTTAATGTTTAATTTTAGTTTGTTTTCTAAAAATTGTCTCGAATAAATTCTAATTTTCTATTATATTCAAATATTCGATTACCGCAATTAGGTCCTCTCTCTTAATCTTCCTCCTTTTGGATTGAGTAAGCCTGTTTAAAATTTCACCAGGAATCGTTTCTGAGATTTTTAGTAAGGTATTACGTCCATAGTCCGCTTCATAGTCTCGTAGCATTTTCTCTATTAATATCATTGCAGAAAATTTTTGAAGAACTGTTTCCACATGCTGAATTGCTAACCAACCAGTTTTTCCAGGATCTATGCCATAACGAGATAACAAATCGCTGATTGTAGAGCTTCGAGGTATTTGTAAATAACCCTCAGGTGCTCTCGTAAAAATTATTAACTCATTGACATCATCCATAATGCTCACGCATGATTGGAAGACTTTGCCTAGTACCGTTCCTATGAAAACTTGACGTAATTTAGCGGAGGTGTCTGATTCTTTGTAATCTCGGATTTCATTACTTAAAAGGATCATCATGAAGTTGGGGGAGATAAATACTGGCATCGCGTTCTCAACTACCTCTGCATCAACACGAATATTTTCAATTATTTCTCTTCCCCCATGTACTGATTCCAATTTCCTTTCTAGACTTCTATTTAAGAAATCGTGAACCAAAGCATCGAGGTCATTTATTCCATAGTTCGCGTTAGAGAGCACTCTTGTAACTAATGGGCCATTTTCTTTATCTTCAAGGATCTTTGTAATTATTTTTTTCAGTTTCGCTCTTTCATCTTTTGTAAGCATTTCTACAATTTTTGATTCTTCTGGAAGTGCTTGAATGCCTTTACCACTAGAAACTGCTTTAGCCCATTCCAAGTAATTTCCTTCTAAGCCTTTTCCTTTAGCAGAACCCCACTGGTTTGCGAGTTGTTGGCAAGCATTCCACCACACGCCAGCAGTGTATCCATCCAGTTTTAACTGAGGTGCAAGTATAAGCATCTGTGAAGGTTTTTCCAGCATTAAAAGTTTTAATTTTGATTCTAGCGTACAAACGTCGCACACTCGGACCTTGTTCTCTCCTGAAATTACTGTGCCACCTGGTAGGAAATTGTGGAAACTTTCAGAACCGCTTCCAAACCTCCCTGCGACGGCGGTCTCTGTTGCTTCTCGCCCACAGAAAGCACACAGGGGGGTGCCCTTCTTTTTCCCTCGTAGATAGGCTTCAGCAGCCTCTTCGGCTATTTCAGTAGGTTTTCTTCCAAAGTTTGGATATACTACCTCTTCAAGTATTTTATCTATGTTTCCTTCAATCATTTTATCTATAGAGTAGGCATTTTTTGCTTTTGGTGCTAGCATTCTGGTTAAATCTATGAAAAATTCTCTTAGGTCTTCCGAAGCTCTTCTCAGGTTGTCTGCTAAGCCGCAAGCCTCAACCAGATTTTTAGCAAACAAAATTCGATCTATTTCTGATTTTTGTAGAGCCATACCCATCATTACGTCTAAAAATTGAGTGGTTTTCACAGAAAATCTTTCAACAAACGCATTTCTAACCAAATCCATAACTTCGCTGTCCTGTCCCGTGCCTTCAATCGCGTGTTTAATGATATCCGCCATTAGAATGCATGTACGAGTAATACGTTCTAACTGCAGGCAGTAAACCCTTCGTTCATCATCACTGAGGTCTGGAAAAATTGTCAATTTTTTAATTTCCTTTTTTGTATCCTCTTTTAGATCTATTTTAGAAAAGTCTCTTGGAATCACTCTCTCGAAAATATGAGCCCAAAAGGATCCTATAGCCTCTTCACTTGTGTACAAATATTCGGGTGCTTTAAAGTGAGCTGCGTTCAAGCTACCAAAAGCCTTAGGCCCCAATTTACGTCCTAAATTTTTAACCATCTCGTTAATTGACTCTATTAGAACCTCTTTCACTTGCTCCAGGGTTGGTGGAGTATATTCTCCCTCCGCCACATGGATATACACTGTTCCAGTGGGAAAATACATGATATGATGAAAACCGTTTTTCTCAAAAGCTTTATGGAAAGCATCGTGAAGCAGTTGTGTTATGACCCCTCGAATCACACCAATTTCGTGATAAGTCACATTCAGACCAATTATTTTCAAGTTATTCTCGAATTCTTGACCCCATGTTTTTCTCTTGAAATTATCCAAAGTTTTTATACTTTCCAGCTCATCAGCTAGTGCCACCGCTGCAACTAATCTTCTATTCACACTAACTGTCATTAATGTCTCTAATTGATCGAGATTTTCTGGAACTTCTAAAGCCATGACTACTCCATAGACCTTATTTTCAAATTCATTCGGAAGTTCTGAACCCTTTTCCTCAAGAAATAAATGAATATCCTGCTGAACCTGTTCTGGTCTATGATGATGGTAATTCTCAGGCTTTTTTGAACCAGACTCAGCAGCGCTCTGAAATTCGTCCCTTGCCTTACATACGTCATGAAGGAAACCAGAAGCTAATGCAAGAAGCTGATCCTCCTCACTAAACTTAATTATATCGGCAATTCGGTAGGCAGTCCACGCCGTTGCAACAGAGTGAGCCAAGAGACTTTTCTGACCTTGACCATATATAAGACCCTCAGAATCCGAGTATCTTTTCCACTTGGCGATCAACTGATACCATTTTTGTTCATTGGCTTTTAAAAGTAGATGTCTTAACAGATGCTCAGAATTAATCATTTTACTCTCTCCCTGCATTATACAAGTACAATAAACAATATTATAAAGTTTATTGATGAAAATTAATCAATTTTTGCAAAAAAAATGCAATTTGAAAACAATCTATTTCTAACATCATAAAAATGATACATTTTAGCACCTTCTACATATTTTCCACGCTTCGCAGTCTGTGCATTTTTTGGGATTAGCGGTTGGGGGTGGCATCACTTCGTTTTCAACCATCTCTCTTAACTTTTTTAGAATCTGGATCACGGTGACCTTCGCTTTGAAGTCAATTTCTAGGATTCTCTCTTTCTTATCGTCCTCGTAGCGGATTACTACGCTCTTCACAGGTATTTCCAGACAGACCTCTAAAAGTAGGGCGTACGCTGCCATTTGGAGGTAGTAACCGGTGTAGATTGCCTTTGAGGATCCCGCACCGGATTTGACGTCCACCAGTGTTATTTTTTCTCCGTCGTATTCGAAGTAGTCTATCATGGCTGCCAGTCCCAGAGCCTCGGAGCACAGATACATGTTATAGTAGCGTGAGACTCCTCTCTCCTCTTCTATTTCTACTCTTTTGGCTCTGCAGGTTTTTTCGTGCACCTGTTCACCCCTCACCATTTTCACCGTTGGGGAGAATCGTGCCTTTAACACGTAGCGAAAGTAGAGTTTGCGTTTACAGTATCCGTACTGTCTTAGGTCTTCGGCTGTGAAAACAATCCTCGGCTTTGTTTCCCAGACTGTCACGTGATTACCACTTCCTCTTCGGCCACGTTGTATAGTTCACAGACCACCATGTGTGCTTCAAAGCATCTCTCGCACACTGGGAAGATTCGTATGTCTGCGGGTTCTCCTCCTACCATGTCTTCTAGTTCTAGTGCGAGCATTTCGGCTTTGTTTCTGCTCATTTCTCCTATGAAGACGCTTTTCTGGAGGCGTCTTAGACCGTAGCCGAAGAGCCGAGCTGCAATCTTTCCCCTGAGCCGGTCGTCAGGTACATCGTAAGTTACTATATTATTCATTCTGGTCGTCGCCTCCGCTTCCCCACCATTCGAAGGTGTAGGGTGTGTAGCTCTGCGCTTTTCCTAGTAGGTAGCGTGCTATTTCTCGTGCTTGGTGGAATATCCTGTTTTCTAGTGGTGTTTTGCTTTCTTCTGGTTTTGCCTCGCTTTCCAGTCGGGCGAGTATGGCTTCTATGTATTTTTTCTTGGCTTCTTCACTGAACAGTAGTCTTCCTTCGGTGTGTTCAAAGTCTTTGTGGGTTAGTGTTCCTTGGGTGAACATGCTTACTGCGGTTCGGTCTACTAGAGGTTGTCGGAATTCTTCTGAGAGGTCCAAGACTAGGGAGGGTTTTCCGGAGCGGTCTGCGTGTAGGTATCCTGCGAAGGGTTCCAGTCCGCATGCTGTGACTGCTGCTAGTACTCTGCTGTTGAGTATGGTGTATCCTAGGCTGAGGGCGGAGTTGAAGGGGTCTCTGGGGGGTCTTTTCTCTCTTCTCTGGAATCTTATTTCTTCAGGCAGTATTAGTCTTAGGGCTTGGTAGTAGATGCGGGTGGCTTCTGCTTCTAGTCCCATTAGCTCGAACCGGTTTTCCGCTATTAATCCATTTATTCCACCGAGTTTTTCCTGTACTCTTTTTATTTCTTGGATGGCAGTTTCCAGATGGTCTGCTAGTGTGGGGTTGGTGCGTTTTCTGCTGTTTGCGAAGTAGCTGAGTAGTCGGTGCTTGTTGGTCATTCCCGCGTCTACGAAGGTTTTGGCGAGGTGTGTTCCTCTCTCATCGCTGTAGGCGGTTATCTGTTCTCTGCGTGTGAGTACGGTTCCGTGCATGAAGAAGCCGTGGAGGAGGGCTACCGGTTTTCCGCCTCCCATGAAAAGTACTGGTACTCCGTTCTCCGCTAGGAGCTTTACGGCGTCAGAGGAGATGCTGGTGGAGGCGGATACTATGATTTCTGTGAGTTTGACTACTGGGACCTCTTGGAGTTTTTGGCCTCTGCAGGTGATTTTGATGCTTTGTCCACTCTTTCCGATGAAGGTTCCGTGACTGCTTACTTCGATTAACATTTTTAGTCCTCCTCGCAGATTATCCCCTTTCCCCTGGCAGAGCTGAGATCATAGGCGATGAGTAAACTGTTAGATTGAAAGTATAGAATATTCCCTCTCACGTAAGCCACTCTTCCGAGCAAGTCTTCAATCTGCCAGACGCTCAGGTCTACCGTGAATTCGGGGTGTACGCCGTAAACTTGGCTTAGGTCGAGTGTGCATACTTCCTGTAGATCGAATCTTTTTGCGGCTTCTTGGCTTAGTTTTCTTAGTTCCTCTATTTTTGGTCCTTTTGGCTGGGCAAATTCTTCGGCTTTGTATTCGAATCTTACTCTGGTTTCTAGTTCTAGGGCGTCTGCTATGAATTGTTCTGTTTCTTGGGCGGTGGCTAGGTTTAGGTTTCCTCTGAGGACTGTGGCGCAGTCTGCTCCTTGTTCTATTAGTCGGTACTTGTAGCCGTCGGGGGTGCTCCATCTTTCTGTTCGGGTTACTCCGACTTTGTAGAGTTCTCCGAAGCCTGCAATGTAGATTACGTGTTCGTCATTGCAGTGTTGTGCAGCCCAGGCTGAGTCGCATGGTGGGTTTTGTGGGTTGCAGTGTTGGTTGTAGGGTGTGCCGGCGCCTTTGGTTATGCATTCTAGTCTTTGTATTTTGACGAGTTTTTGGCATTCGTCGCAGTATTGGGTGTTTTCCATGGTGGGTTCGAGGCATTCTAGGCAGTATTGTTCTCTGGTGAGTGTGAGTGTATGTTCTCCGTAGAGTGGGGCGCTTCCTAGTCCTAGGGGTGATAGGATGTCTATGTGTGGTAGGCTGAATCCTAGGAAGGGTCGCCAACTGTATCCTCTTATTATGTATTGGATTTCTTCTGGGAGGGTTATTTCTTTTGTGTGGGGAATGGTGATTTGTTGTGTGGTTGTTACCATTAGTTTTCCCTCTTTTTCGCTGGCTGGAGTTTTCTGTTTATATAGTTTATTTGGAAAAATATAAATATTTCGGAAATATATTTCCATAATAATGTTATAATTCAAAAAAGCGCTTCAAAGCATACCCCCTCATCAAGAAAAACAAATCACTGGCGACGAAAACAGTCCAGCTTCAAAAACTAAAAAATATAAACCCCACTATCCACGTATTTAGGAAGCCTTCAGTGAAGTTACAAAACATTAATCAACACACTTGTTCAGGTAGCTCTTTGTGTTTCGTTTATGTTTTGATTTTCAGTTCTTTTAGGATTGTTAGGGTGAGTTTTAGAATATCTCTTGCTTTTTGGAGGGCTTCTTCAGCCATTTTTTGGGTATAGTATTCGGGTGGTATTAGCCATTCGTCTCCGAAGCGGAATGGGTATCTTAAAATTTTCGGTATTTGGGGTTCGATTTCGTGAAGTTTTATGGAGATTTCTCGGAGGGTTGTCTTTGCGTTCTTGTTTGCTTCTTCTGCGATTTTTGCTAGAATCATCCAATTGTTATGTTTTTTGCTGGTTCTTCTTCCGAGGGCGATTATTAGTGCGGATGTTGCGTTTTCCGCGCTTAGTGCGCTGCATAGGAAGGATAGGTGGTATCTTTCGCCGCGTAGGCTGACCTCTGCATCTATCAGTTGCTCTTTTGCGTTTCTAATGAAGGCTTTTATTTCTCCAGTTTCACCCATATTTCCTCATCTGGGTTATAGCTCCAATTTTTGTAAATTTCCTTCTTGAAAACTTTTAAAATTTGGGCGATTCCTGCATTGTCGAAGAGAACTTGGTATCCTTCTAGGATTCCAAAGATTAGGGAGGATTCCATGTTAAGCAGGGCAATGAATTCTTTTAGTGTAATGGAGTTTATCTCGAAGGCTACTCCGTACTTTATGGAAATTTGGTATTCCTCATCGGCAAGACTCAGCGGATTTTCTGAAATAACTAGGAGATCTATGTCGCTCTCCTCACCGGTTTTTCCTTTGGCTACGCTTCCGTAAAGCAGGACGCCTAAGACTTCGGGATGTTTTTCCACGATTTCATAAGCCGCTATCCAAGCGATTTCCTTTAAAGAGGCTGACAGAATAGTATGCAGTTTATCCCAGTCAATCTGATAGCCGTTGCCGCTGATCTTTACCACGCCTAGTTGAAGGAGCTGTTTTAGTTTTATCGATAGCCATCTCTCGCTTAGATCCGTTTCTCTAAATAGTTCGGAGAAGGACTTTTCTCCATTTGATAAGGCTTGGATAATTCTTCCTTCGGGTGTGAGTGTAAATAGTTTAAATACTTTCTTTTTCATGGTAAAAAATTATGTGATTTTGATTTTAAACTTTACTAGGTATAGAAACTTTATTTAGTATACAATTTTCCGGCTTCATTTTTTACTATTTGGGTGAGAGGTGTATTGATAGTTCTGTGGAATGTATTTTTCT
>NZ_JBRAKS010000019.1:0-21842 GCF_052745115.1 Candidatus Jordarchaeum sp. | reverse complement strand
GCTGCTCACCAGCCAAAACCAGTTTTAATAACCTATTTCATTTTCAAATACTGGTTGTTATGAAAAACTTTATTTATTCCCCCTAATATCTATATAGCTCTACAAAATCTAATAAAGAATAGAAAAAGAACCATCATATTAAATAATTATAATTCAGAAAAGAACGGCTCCGTGAAACATCACATAACGGAATTAATGTTCAGCTCTTCTTTGAAAAACTTTTTAAATACAAAATCAATATCCAGCTTAAACTCTAAATCAAACTTTTAAAAGGAGGCCCCACTTATGGGTAAACGCATACTTGTTCAAAGACGTGGCAGAGGCGGGTCAAATTTCCGAGCCCCAAGTCACAAAAGGAAAGGTAAGATTAAACACTGCTCCATTAAAAAAGACAAGGAAGTAATATACGGAACAATTATTGAACTAACACACGAACCAGGCAGAGGCGCTCCCCTTGCTAAAGTAAGGTTTGAAGACGGCGGAGAACAGTTAATTCTTGTGCCCGAAGGGGCCTTTATAGGGCAAAAAATTGGATATGGTTCAAAAGCTGTTCTAAAACTAGGCAACACTTTACCTCTTCGTGAAATTCCCGAGGGGACTCCTATTTTTAATTTGGAAGGAACCCCCGGAGATGGTGGAAAATTTGTTCGTTCTTCAGGAGCATATGCCACAGTTCTATCCCATAGCGCAGATAAATCAATGGTCCGCCTTCCCTCAAATAAAATAAAGGCCTTCAACCCTAATTGTAACGCTACAATAGGGGTGGTCGCCGGAGGAGGTCGCACCGATAAACCATTCATTAAAGCAGGTAACGTTTATCATCTCTCAAAAGCGAAGAGTTGGAAATGGCCTAAGGTACGTGGTGTAGCTATGAATGCAGCGTCACACCCTCATGGTGGTGGAAGTCACCAACACGTTGGTGGGCCTTCAACAGTTTCCCGAAATGCTCCTCCCGGCCAAAAAGTTGGCCTTATTGCTGCACGCAGGGCTGGACGCAAAAAGGGCAAAAAGTAGTTTAATGCGTTATGTGAAAATATTATCAAGATTATTAATTAAATATTAAAACTCTTGGAAAATATTGTAATTGTTATTTTGTTTGCAAGGAATCTTTTAATTCAGGAGGTTAACAAGATGGGACATCGAAAAACTCATGCACCAAAGAGAGGAAGTTTAGCTTACTTACCTAGAGGAAGGGCCTCTAGTTCAATAGGGCATATCAGAAATTGGCCTGAGTACGATGAATCACCAACCATACTTGGAGCTGCTGGATATAAAGCGGGAATGACACATGTGTTGCTAATTGAAGACCATTCGTACAGTCCCTATTTTGGACAGGAAAGAGTATTTGCAGCTACGGTTATAGAAACTCCTCCTATAATATCTTTTGGAATAAGAGCCTATAATTTGACCCCTTATGGCTTACATGCCCTTACAGAAGTTTGGATGCCAGAATTATCAAATGACCTTAGAAGAAACTTTACTCTTCCGGTTGATTACGATTACGATAAAGCCTTAAATCAGTTGGAGGAGAAAAAAGAAAAGATATCTGAAATCCGCGCTCTACTTCACACTCAACCTCGATTAGCAAGTGTACCAAAGATAAAACCCGATATCGTAGAAATTAAAATTGGAGGGGGCTCAATAGAGGAGCAAATAAATTACAGCAAACAAATTTTAGGAAAACAGATTACTATTGGAGATATTTTCAAAGAAGGAGACTATATTGATGTCATTGGAATAACTAAAGGAAAAGGATTTCAGGGACCTGTAAAAAGATGGGGAATACGTATACTCCAGCATAAATCTAGAAAAACAAAGAGAGGAGTTGGCGCCATTGGGCCATGGAGGCCAGCAAGAGTCTCTTACACAGTTCCCCGAGCAGGACAAATGGGTTATCACCAACGTACAGAATATAATAAAAGAATCCTAAAAATTGGCGAAAGGGGAGAGGAGATTTCACCTAGTGGGGGTTTCATTCGTTACGGTTTAGTTCGTGGAAATTATCTCCTGCTTCAAGGTTCTGTTCCTGGTCCTCCTAAACGTCTAATAACTCTTCGCTATCCAATACGCCCGCCAATTAATATACCTGAAGTCCCCCCCACAATTTCTTATGTAAGCACAAAATCTAAACAGGGAGTTTAAGGGAAGGAAACATAATGGCGAAAAAAGTTAACATTTATGGACTTGATGGTGAACCCTTACGTTCTATTAAGCTGCCTGAAATATTCGATACACCATATAGACCAGATCTGATTAAAAGAGCAGTACTTTCTTCAAGAGCTGCAAGAATTCAGCCATACGGTGTAAATAAAAATGCAGGTATGCGAACAACAGCCGAGTCTCGAGGACCCGGAATGGGAATTGCCAGAGTTCCTAGAGTAAAAGGGTCACGCTACTCCGCAGCTATGCGTGGAGCACTGGCCCCCATGACTGTTGGGGGTAGAAGAGCGCATCCCCCAAAACCTGAGAAAAAATACGCGGAAAAAATTAACAAAAAAGAACGGAGGATGGCCATTTGCTCGGCAATAGCCGCAACCGCTCAACCCGAATTAGTTAAACAAAGAGGCCATAAAATAGAAAACTTGCCAGAGATGCCCTTAATAGTGTCTGACGAATTCCAAAGTATTAATGTAACTTCAGAAACCCGAGATTTCTTCATCAAATTAGGTGTTTGGCCCGATATACTAAGAGCCAAGAAAGGTAAAAAAATTAGATCAGGAAAAGGAAAAATGCGTGGTAGAAAGTACAAGAAGCCAAAAAGCATCCTAGTTGTAATAGGTGAAGATCGGGGAATAGTAAAAGCGTCAAGAAATCATCCTGGATTAGATATAGTAAACGTAAGGAACTTGAATGCTGAACTTTTAGCACCTGGAACTATTCCCGGCAGGCTAACGGTATGGACAGAATCGGCTCTCACTCAACTTCAAAATCTATTCGCGTTATAAAAATTATATCCAAAATATTATGTAAGGTGCGTTCTAAAAATAGGGATTTAGGTAACATTATAAACTCTTTTGATTCTTGTCGTAGGCTAGTTTTCTGTTAACCGCGTTAATTAGGGCTTGCACGCTTGCACTGACTATATCCTCATTTGCTGCTCTAGCAATATAGAATTTATTTTTATGATCTTTTATTTTAACCGTAACAAAACCCAATGCTTCGGTACCACCAGTTATAGCCTCCAAATTATATTCAACTAATGATATCTCTCCGAATGCTTTTACAGCTTTCTGCAATGCGTTGCAAGCTGCGTCAACTGGACCGACCCCCATGTCTGAAACAAGTTTTTCTTCTTGTCCTACCTCTATTCGAACCGTTGCTGTTGGAGTAATATGCAATCCAGTGACTACCAAAAGCTCTTTAAGTTTTAAGAACTGTTCCTCCTCCGATACTCTACCAATGATATCATCTGCTATAACTTGTAAATCTATATCAGTAACATTTTTTCCTTTATCACCTAATTCTTTAATCCTCCTCATAATTTCTTCAAACTGTTCATTAGAGTAAATATAGCCATAACCATCCAGCTTAGCCTTCAGGGAATGTCTTCCCGTGTGTTTTCCAACCACTATTGATGAAAGTGATATTTCCTGTTCACTTCTCTTTCTTCCTATCACCTCTGGAGTAATCGGTTCATAAGTTCTGGGATCTACCAGTACTGCGTGGGCATGAATCCCGCTTTCATGGCGAAAAGCATTATCTCCAACTATTGCTTTATTAGGTGGAATTTTTATGCCACTTAAATTCTCGATAAGCTTTGAAGTTTCAAAAATATGTTCAGTTTTAATACTTGTACTTATTCCATATAGGGCAATTAATGACATGACAGCTTCTTCTAAAGAAGCGTTACCTGCTCTTTCCCCTATTCCATTAACTGCAACATGAATCTGTTTAGCTCCCATCTCTACAGCAGCTAGAGAGTTGGCAACCGCTAAATTGAAATCGTTATGAGTATGTACTGATATTATCACGTCACTTTTTACAACACTCATCAATTGTTTTGTAAGATACGCATAGGCTCTGGGGGTGGTACATCCTACAGTGTCCGGTATATTAATAACGTTAACACCTGCTTTACCAACTTCTCCATAAATCTCTTTTAAGAAATTTAAATCGCTTCTAGTAGCGTCTTCCGCGGAGAATTCAACTTTTAATCCATGCTCTTTCGTATAACTGACCGCTTCGACAGCGCTATTCAGAGCTTGTTCCCTTGTCATTTTTAGTTTTTCTTTTAGATGTAGATCCGATGTGGCTATGAAAGTATGTACCCGATCAACGCCACAATCAATAGCTAGGTCTATTTCTTTTAGATTTGTTCTAGTTAGTGCACAAATTTCTGTGTTCAATCCTAGTTTAACTATTTCCCGAATAGCTTTCTCTTCTCCCTTGGAGACTACGGGCATCCCCGCCTCGATAATGTTTACACCCAATTTTGCAAGTCTTTCGGCGATAATTTTTTTCTCATTAACAGTAAAAGAAACACCTGGCGTCTGTTCACCATCACGCAAGGTGGTGTCAAAAACTAGTACTTTATCTGGTAGACATATTTCTGAAACCACATCTCTCATAAATTGGCTGACAAAGAAAGCTAGGCCTCCTCATGGGTTTAACCTCCAAATAACATCAAAATACACCTTACAAACAAGGCATCCGAATTTAATTGTTTTGGTCAATAAATTTTAACCACGTACTGTGTAGATTACAAATATGGAACGTATATTTCCTCTCTATATGCAGATCTACTAACCTCACATTCATTTCAACAGTTAATTTTCAATTGAAATTTAAAGAGAAGGAGGGTTTTCCTCCTATCTGGTCTAATGAATTCTAGATTCTTCCGATATCAAAGCATTTTTAGTTGGAGTTCTTCTTCAATTATTTCTCTTTGCGTATTTTTGAATCCTAGAGAGTCTACAAATTGTAAAATGGTGTTAGGTACGAATTTGTTTTTTCTAATGCTATCGGTGTACACTTTACGCGCCACTATTTTACCAATGTATGTTAGAGAAACTGGCACGCCTTTGTTTTCCTTATTTCCTGCAGTTATAAGTCCTGCCTTCTCAAGTCTCTTAAGATTCCATCTAGCCGTTGATTTAGGCATTTCAAATACGTCTGATATTTCTTCAGCAAGCCTCGTAAAGACAGTTACCTCTTCCAGATTCGCTATATACATAAGAATTTCTCTTTGTTTTTTTGTTAGTGCTATTGATGCTATTTTCTCGATACCTTCTCTTAGTAAAGAAAATTCTTTCAAAAAGTTCTTTTTCAAGGAACTCAACAAAAAATTCTTGTTTTCCTCATTTTCGTCTTTCAAAAACAGATTTATACCTTCAATGAGAGTATCAATCTTATTTAGTAGCTCAAAGATATCGGCTTCAACGAATTTCGTCAACCCTCCAATCGAGGAAAGAACACCCCTGCAATCTTATTTCACCTCACAAAATAGTTTTTATATGAAGGGTGCTGAAATATACTAGTATTAAAAAGGAATCAAGAGTGGTATATATTTTTTATGCTATTCCCCAAATTTTTTATTAATTTTTAACATAAATAAAGCAACTTCACCCTAATGATAATACCAATTTTTACCATTTAATTTATTAACTCATGTATTACCTACTTTTTTAAGTGGAGAAAATAGAACTATGTTAGTTATACTCTCCTAAAAGATAATGTCTTTCAAACCAGTTTAATTGGCGCTATCCACTTCAAGCCACACGTAAGGAGGTTAACAATCGAATAAAATAATTAATGCTTCCCGCAAATTTTATATACCTCTAAAAAAATAGAGTAACCTATCAAAAATATTTTAGTAATCTTAATTACAAACATTAAACATCATCTTCGACAGATTACTAGAAAACAAGGGTTTTATAAACTCTAGGCAAATATATACTTTGAAAATTTATGAGTTAAATTAATACTGATTCGTATTCCCCATAATAAAGGGTAAAGGCTAAAATATTATACCAATTTGATTGGGTGTCCTCATTCAATCAAAGATTTTCCTAGTGTAGGAAGTATGTGGGAGAATTAAAGCTCATTAATATTTAGTAACAGGGGATGAAGATAAGTATGGGCGTGAAGAAGTTACTAGTATTTACACAGAAGAACTGTCCCAAATGTCCAGCGATGAAAGAAATAGCTTTTGAAGTTGGCAAAAAACTAAAAATCTCTGTACAGTTGGTAGATATTTCTAACGATATGTCAGAACATTTGGAATTCGATTTACTACAAAACCAAATCTACATATCAGCAACCCCCTCAGTAATATTAGTAGATGAGAACGATTCGATGAGAGAATTGGTGTTGGGAGAAATTATCTATAACGATGAATTGGAGAGGCGAATATTAAATATAAAGAGTGATTATTATGTCTAACTCTGGTCCATCATCAAAAGATAGGGATGTATCTACTTTCGAAAACGAAAGCAACGGAGATTTTATTAACTCTTTATTACCACCGGTAAGAACTTCGAGAGGAATGATTGAAAACTTTGATGCAACAAAAATTATTCAAAATCTCATTAAAGAAACAGGGATGGATAAAAAAAAGGCGACTCAGATAGCAAAAAAAGTTGTACAGCGTATTATATCTTCAAATATTCAATGGCTATCAAGCCCTATGATAAGGGAAATAGCCTGCTCTGTGCTAGCCGAAATGGGCATGATAGAAGAAAGAAAGCTATACACAAGAATTGGCATTCCAATACATGATCTAAATGAAATGATTGTTAACCCGCTTAAACACACATGGAATGCAAACTTACAGATAAACCCGGAAACAATTGCAAAAATAGTTTACGACCGAGTTATGACCGAGCATACATATCTAACACTTCCCGGACATTTAGAGGTCGAAGTTCCTTCTGGTAAAACTTTTAGTTTCACAACTAACATCACCGATGCACATCTTTTAGGAGATAACTACCATAAGGATAGAGAATATACCAGTATTAGGGATTACTGTGCATCTTGGGACCCCAGATTATTTACTATTTTAGGATTGGAGCCTGACGGACTACATGGTGCCCACTCCTCAAGTGCGGGCCCCGCCAAACACTTAATAGTTTTTACAAATCATGCAGCGATATGGCTCGCCTCTTGGCAAAGCAATATGTCTGGAGGTCAAGGCTTTCACAACTGGATGGAATCCATAGCTTGGTATCTTAAGGACGCAACAAAAAGAGATGTTGAACAAGCTTCACAACATACTCCATTTATTGCTACACAGCAATATGTGGCTAGAGGCGGGCAAGTGCCCTTTACATCAATTGATATTGGTCCGGGAATAAAGAAGGAGTTCATGAACGAACCGGTAATCATGCCTGGTGGAAAAATTAGTGAAAAATATGTTTATGGAGATTTTGTAGAGGAAGTAAAAGAATATTTCATCACCTTTATGAAAGTCTTGTACAATGGAGATAGATACGGCAAACTTTTCAATTATCCCAAGATTAATATTGAACTTCGCGAGGAGTGGATGAACCCTGAATTTGAGGAAGCCTATTTATGGGTTGCAAAACTAACTGCAAAATATGGTCTACCATATTTTGTTAACTATCTCAACTGGAGAAGACAGATTATTGGTGGATGTGTTTCTTGTTGTTCCCATACCTGGTCCGCAGATACACCTGAACAGAAAGAGGAGTACATTCAAGGAAACTCTGTTTACGGTGCTATACAAATGGATACTCCTAACCCGGTTGCCAGTGCTTCGAGAACTTTTAACCAAGATGAGGACAAATTTTTTGAGGATTTTGACCAAGTTATTGAAAACATAACTATTCCCAGTCTTTTAAACCGATATAATATTATTAAAAGAATTAAGAAGCTCAATCTGGCTCCCTTATACAATGTTAAACGTCCAAACGGGAAGGATATGATAATACCTGAAGAAAGGGAGCTTCTCATAGGAACAATTGGTTTTGCTGAGATGACTGAGATGGTGGTGGGGTATCCACTTTGGCACGATGAAGGGTTGAAGTTTGCTATAAAGGTTGTTAGAAACATGAAGAAACTTGCTGATGAGTGGTCGGAGAGAACAGGTCTTCCCATAAAGCTAACTAGAACTCCCGCGGAATCAGCGGCAGGGAGACTTGCTAAGATAATGTATGAGCGTTATCCGCAGAGTAGACCGTTTCTTAGAGGAAAGTATCCCAATGTATATCTAACTAATTCTATTCACCAACCAGTAGATGCGGATATACCTTTAACAGAAAGAATAAAGAAAGAAGCAATGTTTGCTCCGTTACTTGGTGGAGGTTTCCTTCAACACATATTCTTAGATGATGCATACGCAGATCCTGAAGCCTTATGGAATTTTATTCAAAAAATAGCTAGAAACACTCTCACCGCCTATTTTGACTTCACAGTCGATATGTGGGCATGTAGCGACTGTCACAGTCAAGGACAGATGGATTGGTCAAATAATCAATTTGACTCCGTGGAAGAACTTCTTAACTTTAAATGTCCGAAATGTGAAAGCCCCAATGCTGAAATTCTTTCAAGGATAACAGGATATTTACAAGGACTTAAAGGAACCTGGAACGATCCAAAGAAACAAGAATTTCTGGAACGAAGAAGATATAACCTCAATATTTAATTTATTCTATTTATTTTGATTCCAATTTTTTCTTGGTTTAATACCCTATCTAAATTTTTTAAATCTTTAAATTCTTTTTTGGTTGAGTTTATTCTAGGATGGTTCCGGTTTTGCTTCTATTCCTAATCTGGCTGTAATCTCCTCTGCCAGTTTTCGTGCACTACCTGGACGAGAATTATCTGTTATTACCAATTTTGGTCTACAATTTTTTACATAACTAATTAATTGATTAAAATCCGAATGCCCACTCCACGAAAAAACATATTCCCCTAACCCTATTTTTTTGTATGGCGCTTCAAATTGCCAACCCGTGAGATGTATAAAGGTAGAATTTTTGTAAACTTTTGGTTTAAATAAAGGGTGATAAAATCCGGCATATTTTTGGGATTTTAATATTTTTTTTCCCATTACACTTGATGAGGAGTAAAAATCTCCAAGAGGAATGTTATATTTCTCATAAATTTTGGAAACAGAGTAGACTTTTGGTGGATTAATGAATGGCATATCTATCTTAGCTTCATGTATTAATCTCATTACTTCTTGGAGTTTTCCATAGAATCCAAAGATGATAATTGAGTTTTGCTTTTCTAATTCAGAACGAACTAGATTAACTAACGTAGCTTTAGTTTCACTAAGTGGTGGCCTAATACACGATGGATGGCCATATGTTGCATCTAAAACTAAGATATCACATTTCGTTGCTTGTGTTTCTTCATACCTAAAATCACTACTATAAACATACCTTTGCCCATTCTGGGTTTCTACCAAAACTTGCGCAGAACCTAAGATATGTTCCGCGGGTAAAAGAGTAATGGTATCGTTTTCATAGCTAAAAGAAGTTTTATAGTTGGGTGTAACTATTTGGGGTGGATACAATCCTTCCATAACTTCTAGTAAATCCTTTGTAGCAGAGGTTGTACAAATCAAATCACCATCTCTTATACTATCCTCTAATCCTAAAAGATGATCAGAATGAACGTGCGTTACAACCCGTATTTTATGACCGGGAAGATACCCGTCACAAACAACTTTATCCAGGACAATAGCTCCCGAGTTTGTAATAGTAACACTCATAGTTTAAACTCACACTCGACGCAAAATAGTTGACCGATGTACACTACTAGAATTTAAAAACTTTTTATTATTAATACTTATAGAGCAAAATAATGATCTAAGGTCTATCACTTTAATTTAAATATATGTGAATACTTTAAATCAAATTTTGGTGTCCAAAGTGTCAAAGGTATTTGATGAAGCTATTTCTAGGGGAGATTTCATTGAAGCATACAGAATAGCAAAATTTGTTCTACGAGATGATAGGAAAAAGTGGGACATTTATATTAATGCCTTGGATTCTATTGGAAATCTAATACACATTGCAGTGGATTTAAAAAGTAAAGGCAATTTTGAAGAAGCAATTAAGCTTTTCTTACGTTGCGCAGAATTTTTTGAAGGAGAAAGAGATTACGGCAGAGCTAGCGGTTTTTTCATAGAAGTTGGCGATTGTTTCTCAGCAACAAATAATCAAAAGAAGGCTTTGGATAGTTTTATACGGGGATACGAACTTGCGATCCTGGACTGGAGAACTTTTGATCCCGCCAAAAAAACAGCCTCTCTCAGTATCTTACTTTCTATACTAGTCACTCTGTTTAGTGCAGAAATATCAGAAGCAAAGAATATTTTTAAACTAACTAGATCTTCTTTAGAAGAGAAAGAACGTCTAAAATTACGTAGACAAGATTACTACCGAATAGCTAAGTATGTTTATAATTCTCTTATTAAGGGGAACACTCTAAATTTAAAGGATCTTAAAAAAATGCGGGCGAAACAAGAAAAAACAGATTTTTTAACGCTCATGCAAGATTTATCTAAAGCATTTATCACTGTTGAGAGGTTTTTGGAAAAGTTTCTAAAATGACATGGCACTATTCTTATGAAGAAAAGTGATCCAAATATAACTCGTAAAAACTATTTATTTCCAAATATAATGTTTGGTAGAATTTATTATTAGGTGGATACTATTTGCAAAATGATAACAAAGAAATCTTCGAAGTCGTTAAACATGATGGTCCTGGTAGAATCGGAAAAATGGATCTAATTGATAAAAAAGTTCAAACTCCTTTACTTATTCACACCCATTTTCGTCATATAAATTACAATTCAGATAAATTGAAAATTCTGAACGTTCTACCAGATTTTTTAAAAGAACATTTTTACGATAATGTCTTTTTAACAAATACGGCTAATCCTTTTATTTATCCCAATTTAAATCAAAATTTAGAAGACCAGTTACGATTAAAACCCACAGTTTTAACTATTCCGTGCGGGTTTTTCGTAGAATTGGATAGACAAAATACACTTACTTTTTTAGATATTCTACTCAAAAATGCGAAGTACTTTAAAGAAATGATTGGGAAAAAACCGCTTGCTGTTCCAGTTTTCTATTCCAAGTATTCTGACTTATGTGAAAGACACCTAGATAAAATCTCTCAAATCGGTTTTGACGTCTATATTTTGAAGAACCTAAGAGATATTATTGGAAATCCTCGTCAACTAGTGGAATTTATTGTCAATTTAAGGAAAAAAATCCAACCTGACTCTCTAATATATGCTCCCGGTCCTATTAATCCTTCATATTATTATCATTTAATTTATTCTGGCGTGGATATTTTTGATACAACCCTTATGATACAAGAGGCAAGGAGAAATAGTTTATTATTAGAGGGCAAATCAAAGAAAATTTGGGAACTAGTTGAATTTCCTTGTAACTGTCAGATCTGTTCGTCTTATAGCGTTTCTGAAATCAGGGAAATGCCCTCGGAGGAGCGTTTTTATAAAATATTGCATCACAACATTCTCTTTGCAAATTCCATTATAAAAAGAATAAGACTGGACATAAAAGATGGATTTTTACGGGAAAGGGTAGAATTATCATCACATTACTCACCGACACTGGCGGCATATCTTCGAATCTTAGATAAGATTCACTACAATTTTCTCGAAGAGTATACACCAATTTCCAAAAAAGGAGTCATGTACTGTATAGGGCCAGAGTCATATCACCGACCAGAGATAGAAAGATTTCGTATAAGAGTTGCTGAACGTTATTCTCCACCGAAAGGTATTCGAACTGTGGTTATTTTACCTTGTTCTGCAAAAAAGCCTTATTCTCAATCCCAATCCCATAGAAAGTTTAGAGGAATAATAAAACAGATTGGTATGGGATTAATCCAAGAGGTTATACTCTCATCTCCATTAGGGTTAGTTCCAAGGGAGCTTGAAAAAGTTTATCCCGCGGCGTATTATGATATCCCAGTGACGGGTGATTGGGACCAAGAGGAAATAGAGATAGCTTCAGCATCCCTCTCAAATTATTTTAAAAAACTAGATGAGGACACGGTATTAATAGCGCATCTGGATGGAGGATATCGAGAAGCTTGTTTAAAGGCTTCTACCATGTCTGGAAAAGAAATAATATTCACCGAAATAGTTGATAACCCCGCGGGGAAGGAAAGTTTATCAAGTTTAAAACTAGTTTTGGAGAACTATGCCGATTTGTCTGGAACAAAAAGAGCTGAAGAAATTGAATCGTTGAGAAAAATTGTTGATTACCAATTTGGAATAGGTGCTGGAGAAAAACTGATACCTAATAATGCAGATATAAAATCGGATAGAATGAGAAATATAAGAATTTTAGTGGACAGAAAATTAGTCGCCTTATTTGACCGAGTATATGGTTTATTCAGGTTAACGTTGAGAGGTGCTGAGTGCCTGTCCAATTTTGGATACTGGATTGAATTTGACGGAGACGCAATAAGTGGTACAAATCTCTTCGCTCCAGGCGTTAAAGATGCGGATGCCCAGATTAGACCTAGAGACTTTGTAATGGTTCGCAATTTAACAAAGGAATTGATCGCAGTTGGAATATCTAATATGAGTGGATTAGAGATGAAATTTTCAAAAAAAGGTATTGCTGTTGAGCTTACCGAGAAAAAGAGGATTAAAAATGTCTGAAGTTAGCGATTCCAAAATAGTTAATAAGATTGTTGAAATCCGTAGAAAAAATTTGAATAAATTTAGAAGAGACTTTGTGGAAAGACCTGTAAAATACTGGTTGGAGAAGGATCGCCTTTTTAACAAGATTGGTTCTTCTTTAGTTGTGATTCTCGCTACGAGGGGTTGCAATTGGGCATTATCCAATTGGGGAGGGTGCTCAATGTGTGGATACGTCTATGATGCTCCTATAACGGTTCCTGACTCTAAATCCTTGATTAAGCAATTTGAGTTAGCCTACGAATCCAGTATTTCTGCCAAATCTCCTTTAGCTATTAAAATTTTTACTTCTGGAAGCTTTTTTGATGAAATGGAAGTGCCTAAAACTGCGCGAGAATCAATTCTTAATAAGATTGCGGCCGATGAACGGATTGAAGAGTTAATTGTTGAAACAAGGCCAGAATATGTCAACTACGAAATATTAAGCCAATGTCGCGAGATACTAGGGGAAATATATTTTGAGGTTGCCATTGGGCTTGAAACAAGTAATGATAATATTCGAAATTACTATATAAACAAAGGCTTTGAATTAAAAGATTTTGAGCGAGCAGTTTTTATGGCTAAGAACACTGGAGTTGGTGTAAAATCCTATATCCTTATAAAACCCCTCTTTCTGAGGGAGGGTGAAGCTATAATAGATTCTATATCATCTGCAATTGATTCTTTTAAAATCGGTGTTAATTCTATTTCTTTTAATCCTTGTACCGTACATAGAGGTACTCTGGTGGAGTATCTGTGGAAACTAGGTAAATACCGACCTCCGTGGCTTTGGAGCATCATTGAAATATTGAAAAAAACATCAAAGAATTTAAATAGCGAAAGAAGAATTATCTGCAGTTTAGTCGGAATAGGCAGCAAGAAGGGTCCACATAACTGCGGAAAATGCGATAAACAAATTCGTAAACTACTTAATGAATTTACACTAACCCAGAGCCCTGAAGTACTCTTAAATATGGAATGCGACTGTAAACAAGAGTGGCTAGACTATTGTGAAGAAGAATTTATTTGAAATCAAATTTTTAAATTAAAAAAAGATAATTGAGGTATCTTTTAATTTTGAAAATATTAGATATACATTATAGGCTTAATTTTTTAAAAACAATGTACTATATTATTATATATTCTCAAAAGTGGAGGCTTAAAAGAAGATGAGTCCAGTAGTTGTATTTCAGGAAAAAAAACCAAAAATTCATAAAGAAGCGTATGTTAGCCCACAGTCAACCTTAGTGGGCGATGTCGAGGTTGGAGAATACGCAAGCGTCTGGCCGGGAAGTGTAGTTAGAGGTGACTTTTCAAAGGTACAAATTGGTGCTTATTCCTGTATACAGGATGGGTGTGTCATTCATGCTCATTCTGAGGATGCTCCGGTAATAATAGGGAACTTTGTTAGTGTGGGAAGCCATGTGGTAATGCATGGCTGTTACTGTGGGGATGCGGTGTTAATAGGAGACGGTGTTATAATCTATGAAGGAGTGACCATTGGGGAAGGCGCCTTAGTTGCTCCAGGGTCGATTTTGGTGCAAAACATGGTTGTTCCCCCCCGCTTATCTGTTTCGGGCGCACCGGCAAAACAAGTAAGGGAACTATCAAGGGACGATATTACAAGACAAAAAGAAAGAGCAGAAATCATCGCGAGGGTCTTCCACAAACTCCGAAACTGGCTACCTCAGGAGCGCGTTTAAAAATACACAAAGCCCATTTTACCAGTTACTTGATGTTTAAGTTTAAAAATTGACAATTCTAGATACAAGATATTCAAATTATCTCATTAATTCTTTTTTTCGGTAACGAATAAAGTACGATTCTGCAAAAATTTATCATTAATCTATCACTAAAAATATTTAATTCCCGTTTGTTTCGTTTGTTAGCAGTATTCACTTTATTACCTAAGTTAAAAATTTATTTTATATCGTCTAATAATTGACATCAATGAGTTTTTAAGTTATTATAATGGAGGTTGTTCATGTCCAATTGGCCTTTTATTGCTGGTGACTATTTTGTTGTAAACAAAAAATCCCCTATTGCAATAGTTACATGTGGATCTTACGACTTACCTAAAGAATTGGCTAAGCTAAGTGATAAAATTGCGATTGTTGGCTTCTGTGAAACTGAGAATGATGGGATAGCCAAGATTATACAAAACTTGGTTTCTAATACCCATATTAGAATCCTCATTATATGTGGTGAAAGAGTATTAGGTCATGAACCTGGTCAAACTTTAATATCTCTTCATAATAATGGAATTGACAAAAACTACAGAATTATTGGGAGTAAGGGAACCATACCTATTCTACATCCAAATTATTTTCATGGAGATGATCCGAATAAATTTGTTAAAAGATTTCAAAGACAAATAAAAGTCGTAGATGCTAAAGGAGAAACTAATGCTAAAAAAATAATCTCTATTATAAATAATCTAAGTGAACAAGCCATATCTCCTTTTCCGGAAGCTCCTATTCTTCCTCCAATACCTAAAGTCGAATACGATTGGGACAACTGTGTAAGGCGATTTCAAGTTGAAAACAGAATTTATTTAAATAAGGGTATATCCCTTTTAAATCCTCTAATATTCACTGGCAAATTAAGAGTTTTCGAAATTGCCGGAATTAAAATAGGTGGGCAACGAGGCGAATATCCCATAGTTTTGGCCGGCACAATTTTTTACAAAGGAGATAAATTAGTAAGTAATCATAGCAAGGGTCTTTTTGATAAAGCCAAGGCTGAAGAACAAATTCGAAAGCAGGATGAGAACTCTTTAAATTACGAGATCCCAGCAATGGTTCATATTGTGGGAGAGACTCCTGAAGCCTTAACAAATTATCTTCTTTTTACTGCGGATTTTACCGACTCGCCAATAGTAATCGATTCCCCCATTCTAGAATCAAGGATAGAAGCCATGAGCGTGGCCAAGGATATTGGTATAGATAACAGAGTAATATATAACTCAATAATAAAAATAGACTCAAGAGAACAAACTCTAATAAATGAAATTGGAACAATAGAATACTCTATTATTTTACCATTTGATGTAAAAATAACCTCAACAATCAACAGGTTTGAAGAGATAATTGAATTTATTAAAGGATCCATAAAATATCCAATTATCGATCCTGGTGTCTCTATTCTAGGAGAAGGAGCAATAAGAGCTTTGCACACAGCTTGGTTGATGAAAAATCACTATGGTTACCCTGCGTGTATAGGAATACATAACTTACAGTCGAGGATTCCTGAAAGTAAAAAGAAATTGAAAGAACTCGATTTCTCATTTGATTATGCTCTTCCTTCCATATACGGGCTCGATATCAATCTTTATGGCCCAATAAAAAATGCAAACAATATATTCCGAGAGGTAGCAGCTGTTGAAGCTGCAATTGCAGACGAAAATATAAATACCATTGGAGTTTACCCTAAACCTCCTCATCCTTACTATGCTATAAATATCGGTCGTGAATGAGAAATGAGTTTTTATGGTCCATATTTAATTCGAACTCGAAATATCGATGTTGCATGGAGAAGTTGTATCAATACTATTATTGAGAAAGGAGTAAAACAAACAACCGAGGATAAAAAGCAGAAAACCCGTGAAACATTTTGTGCTACCATACATCTAAGTGACTGGCAAAGTGGAAACATAATTCCCCGAGATTACATTGGGTTAAGCGAAGATATGATTCTTGAAAATTATATCCCTCAATATCTCAGTTCCGAAAAAGGAGAACATGCATATACATACGGATGGTGTATGCGAGATAGATTCAAATTTAATCAGTTAGAGTATATTAAAGATCAGTTAAGTAGGGGTAGGAGCGTGTCTTTTGCCCAGTTATGGAACCCTGCAACCGATATGATGAGTACGAATCCTCCTTGTATTAACGTAGTACTTTTTCATAAACTAAACTCAAAAATTCACTCAACTGTGTATATTAGAAGCAATGATATGGCCAGAGCCCATCCTGATGATGTCACAGGGGTTTTCACAGTGTTTTTAACAGAAGTTTCGAGTAAATTTGGTGGGAGAAGGGCTATGGGCACTATTACTACGATTTCTGGCTCGGCGCATATATACGAAACTTCCATTAATGAAATCAAGCGGAGTTCTTTCGGTTCAATATCTGCTTCTAATCCTAATCCAAAAATCAACGAAGAAACTTTAGCCGGGCCAATACTTTTAAAATCAAATAAATTAAGTGGAGTTTTATCCGAATTAAAGAAGAAGTTTCCAAAATATTCCAAACCTCAGGGAAAAGATGATTTATATTTATATATTATTTTTAAGCTGGAAGAAATAGATCTAAAATCAAAAGAGCTTATAGATGAAGCGGAGAGAATTGTAAATGGGGAAGGAGAACTAGGGAAGAGACTAAGACATTATAGGGCTAAAACAGATGAGGGGAAATCAGTAACAATTGATCAAATTAAATTAGCAAAAAGAAAATTAGAAAAATCAACTCAGAGTAGAAGAATAATTATTACTCCCAATAATCCATGGGAAAAAATGTATGATTTAAATCCTTTGATTATACAATTCTTGCTAAGACAAAATCGGCTTTACACATCGGCACTTTTCGCAGATTACTTAATAAAAGAGATACCGTTAGCAACTTATTTAATTAGATCCATACAAAAGGAAATACTAGATGGAAATAAATCCCGCTTAGAACCCACAGCATTTTTTTTCATGCCAACCAAAAATGATTCTAAGACCATAGATTTTTCAGAATTATTTGGTTAAGACTGGATACATATAAGGCGCCAATTTAGAACACATTATACTCGTTCACGCAAAACAATACCACACTAAAGAACAATCGTTGAACCTTTCCCTAGAATATCTAAATGAGGAAAATTATTATCTCTTAAGATATATTTAAAAAATGCCATGTATGGTGGATATACATATAAGATATGCTTAATAAAAGATATTAACTGGCGTATAGATACATTATTATTGACGTGTGTGAAATTGGATTAATGTTATATGTGAATTGGCATTTATAACATTTTTAAAAATTGTTGGTATATTATTAAAATAGGAGGTTGAAGTGTAATGTTTGCCGCTCCAGGTTTAGGTTATGACCGCGCCATCACAATTTTCTCCCCCGATGGACGGCTATTCCAAGTGGAATACGCAATCGAAGCCGTGCGTCGAGGCACTACCGCAATAGGTGTAAGGTGTAAAGATGGTGTGGTGCTTGCAGTAGAAAAACGTGTACTAGCTCTTCAAGATCCTGAAAGCGTAGAAAAAATATTCGTTATAGACGAACACATCGGAAGCGCAATCGCCGGACTAACCGCTGATGCCAGGGTTTTAGTGAACCAGGCTAGGGTTGAGGCTCAGCGTAATCGTATAATTTATGATGAACCTATTAATGTTGAGGGTTTAACTAGGTTTATTGGTGACACTAAACAGATGTATACTCAGCATGCAGGAGTTAGACCTTTCGGTGTTTCTTTCTTGATTGCTGGAGTAGATGATATTGGTCCCAAGCTGTTCATGACTGATCCTTCTGGAACGTACTGGTCTTATTGGGCGGCTGCTATAGGTAGTGGGTCTCAGGCTACCAAGGAAGTTTTAGAGAAGGAGTATAAGCAGGATATGGGACTTGAGGATTCTATTAAACTCTCTCTCAAGGCTTTAAATCAGGTATTAGAATCCGAGCTTGATCCTACAAAGGTTGAGGTTGCAGTTGTAGACGTTAAATCAAAGGTTTTCAAGAGACTATCTTCTAGTGAGGTTCAAGGTTACATCGATGAGATTAAAAAGTCTGGTAGCAGTTAGGACTGATAATTATGTCTGATATTCGGGGCTCAAAGTGGGTTGATTTAGGTGATACGGTAATAGCTCGTTTAGAATTCCATGGAGAAAAATTCGAAATTCTTGTTGATCCGGACAAGGCTTGGGATTTTCGTCGTGGCAAGGATGTTGACTTATCGGAGATACTAAAAAGTTTTAATATTTTTGAAGATGCACATAAAGGACTTAAAGCAACCGAGGATAAACTGCTTGAAATCTTTGAAACAAATAATGTAGATGAAATTGCTCGAATTATTCTGAAGAAGGGATTTATTCAACTCACAACAGAACAACGCAGGGAGATAATTAATAATAAAAAATTGCAGATAATAAACATTTTAGCTCGGAATTGTATTAATCCCCAAACTGGCCTCCCTCATCCACCGACGAGAATCGAACGAGCTATGGATGAGGCGAAGGTCTCCATTGATTTATGGCGGAGTCCCGAGGAGCAGGCAAAAGATGTGTTGAAAATGATTCAGCCAATAATACCGATAAGAATGGAACTATTAAAACTAGCTGTTAAGTTTCCACCAGAATTTTCAGGCAAGGGTTATGGCCTATTAGAACGTTTCGGAACAGTATCCAAGGATGAATGGCAAAAGGATGGGTCATGGATAGCTGTGGTGGAAATTCCTGCGGGTATTAGAGGTAAATTCGTGGAAACTTTGAATAATCAAACTAGGGGGAAAGCGCAAGTAAAAATTATGAAAGAATGAAAAGGTGGTTTACTTTTGTCGTTACACTTTAAAAATAGGGATATTGTAGTGCCTGGGGAACTACTTGCAGAGGGCGAATATAAACCAGGCGAAGGTACTTTTAGAGAAGGTAATGGTATTTACTCCTCCGTTGTTGGTTTAGCAGAGGCGAAAGGTAAAGTTATTCAAGTTGTTGCTTTTGAGGGGGCGTATATTCCGAAAGCTGGGGACGTGGTTATAGGTAAAGTTATAGATGTGAAAATGACCTCATGGAGAATTGATATAAAATCCCCATACCAAGCTTTAATGCATCCTATAAATGTATCAGAGCGACGTTTGGATCTTTTGAAAGATGATCTTCGCCGACTATTTGATGTGGGAGACACATTAGTCGCTAAGATAGTATCCTTTGACCGAACAAGAACGCCTGTGCTCACCACAAAAGAGCGCGGTCTCGGGAAACTTCAAGGCGGATATTTAATTGAAATGTTACCCACAAAAATTCCACGCCTAATTGGGCGTAAGGGTTCTATGATAAATATGATAAAAAAGGAGACTGGATGTCAAATTGTTATTGGTCAGAATGGGGTTGTTTGGGTTTCTGGTAAGAGTTTTGAGGATGAAGAGAGGGTTATTAAGGCTATAAGACAGATCGAACGCGAGGCCCATACCTCTGGTTTGACTGATAGGATAAGAGATTTGATTCATAAATAAATTATATCGGGTGGTTAAATGGAAGAAGATATTCATATTCCATCTCATATTAAACTACTAAATGATGAAAATTTGAGACTTGATGGAAGAAAGTTAGATGAACTTCGATCGATTAAGTTGGAGGTCGGGGTTCTCTCGAGAGCAGATGGCTCTGCGTATATTGAGCAGGGAAAAAGTAAGATTCTTGCAGCGGTTTATGGTCCCCGTGAATTACATCCTCGGCATCTGGCGCAGCCTGATGAGGCTTTACTTCAATGTATTTATAGAATGGCTACCTTTTCTGTGGAGGAAAGGAAGAGTCCTGCACCGTCTCGTAGAGAAACAGAGCTTTCAAAAGTCATAACAGAAGCTCTGGCCCCAGCTGTTTTTCTGAAATATTTTCCTAGAGCTTCCATTGATGTTTACATACAAGTAATTCAAGCGGATGGGGGCACTAGATGTTCAAGTATAACAGCTGCTTCCTTAGCTTTAGCTGATGCGGGGATTCCTCTGCGTGATTTGGTAGCAGCCTGCGCTGCTGGAAAGATAGATGGAAAAATTGCTCTTGATTTAAATGATGTGGAAGATAAGGGTGGACAAGCCGACCTACCTGTTGCAATAATGCCCAGAAAGAATTTAACTACACTAATACAGATGGATGGTTTTATGACTAATGAAGAATTTGTTCAAGCCTACGAACTAGCAGTAAAGGGTTGTCAGAAAATTTATGAAATGCAAAGAGAAATTCTAATACAAAAATACATTAATATTCAGGATGAGGCCTCAGAAGAGGAAGAAGAAACACAAAATAATGGAGGTTAAAAAATGCCTCATAGCCTAATCTCGGAAATTGAAATAAAATACATAAGATCACTCGTAAGTAAAGAGAAGAGAGTAGATGGCCGTGGATTGAAAGAGATACGTCCAATCACTATTGAGTGGGGAATAGTGGAGAAAGCTAATGGGTCGGCTAGAGTCACTATCGGTAACACAAAGGTTATCGTAGGGGTTAGTGCAGAGATTGGAACTCCTTATCCTGATACTCCTAACTCGGGAGTTGTGACGGTTGCCGCAGAATTTATACCAATGGCTTCTCCCTACTTTGAATCAGGTCCACCTAGTGGTGAGGCGGTCGAGTTAGCAAGAGTTGTAGACAGGGGTGTTCGAGAATCTAAAATGGTGGATTTAGACAAACTCTGCATAATTCCTAATGAAAAAGTATGGATTCTCTTTGTTGACATCTATATTATTGACCATGGTGGAAATCTTTTTGACGCCTCTTCACTAGCAACCGTTTGCGCTTTACTTACGGCCCAGATTCCCAAAATAGAGATTGAGGAAGGTAAAGTAAAGATAATTGATGAAAAAATACCTATTCCTATAAATAACATACCTGTTTCATTAACTCTGGCAAAGATAAATGGCCAACTGGTTGCAGATCCTATATTAGAAGAGGAAGATGTCATGGATTGCAGAATCACCATAGTCTATGATGTGAATGGTAATATTTGTGCCATGCAAAAAGGAGAGCGTGGGGCACTAACTTCCCAAGATATTTACAATGCTATAGACATAGCAGCAGACATTACAAAAGAAATTAGGGAAAAATACATTTCCCCAATTTTGAAACGGGAGGGCTCATGATGCCAAAAACTAAAAAAGTTGGAATTACTGGTAGATACGGAACAAGGTACGGTACAAAAGCGAGAAAACAGGTAAAAACCATTTTAGAAAACCTGAAAAAGCCCCATAAATGTCCACAATGCGCAACGAAAGCCGTTAAGCGAATATCTGTTGGTGTATGGTCTTGTAAAAAATGTGGACTTACATTTACTGGTGGAGCTTATCTTCCTGTTACTCCTTTAGGTAAAGAAAAAGGAAGAATTATAGATACACTTACATACGGCTCTGAGACGGAAAAGTGATATCAAAAAACGCCTGCTCCTTTTACAGGAAGTTCTACATCTTTTTATTTTTTGAGAAACTTTAAAATCTTTGA
>NZ_JBRAKS010000018.1:0-22965 GCF_052745115.1 Candidatus Jordarchaeum sp. | reverse complement strand
ATGGCAGTAATAATACATTTTTTAACAATGGAGGAAAGACTATGGAAGATCTTAGACTGCTTCTCAAAAAACTGGTAGAAGCAAACGGTCCTTCAGGCCACGAAGAAAATGTAAGAAAAGTAGTCGAAGAACAGTTAACCAATTATGTTGACGAAATGAAAGTGGATAATCTAGGCAACCTCATCTGCACAAAGAAAGGAGCAAAAGACTCGCCCAAAGCCATGATCCTAGCCCACACCGATGAGATAGGAATGCTCGTCAGATACATAGAGAAGGAGGGATTCATTCGATTCTCATACCTAGGAGGATTCTTTGATCAAATAGTCCTCGGACAACGAGTACTAATACACACAGAAAAGGGCGACATCAAAGGAGTGATAGGAGCGGTTCCACCACACCTCATGCCCGAGAAAGAACGAAAAAAATCCATAACCCGGGAAAAAATGTTCATCGACATCGGAGCCCAAAGCAGAGAACAGGCTGAGGAATGGGGAGTAAAAATAGGAAGTCCCATAACCTGGCTCGGCCACTTCGACCAGCTAGGAAACAACATGGTCATCGGAAAAGCCTTTGACGACAGAGCTGGATGCGCCATCATGATTCAAACCCTAAAAGAAGTAAAAGCGGAGTGTACAATAATCGGTGTGGCGTCCGTAATGGAGGAAGTGGGACTAAGAGGAGCCCAAACCTCAAGCTACACGGTAGACGCCGACTTCGCCATAGCCCTAGACATAACAGCCACCGGAGACCACCCCGGCGTGGAAGAAAGACAAATGCCCGTAAAAATCGGAAAAGGACCCGCAATAACCGTAGCCGACGGAAGACGAGAAAGCCTAGGCGGAGGCCTCATATCCCATCCCAAAGTGCTAAAACTCCTAACCGAAACCGCAGAAAAAAACAACATACCATACCAACTACATGTTTTTGAGGGTGGCACCACTGATGCCACGGCAGCAGCAACCTCCAGAGGAGGAATACCCTCCGCTACAATCAATGTACCCACGCGGTATGTTCACTCTCCCGTCGAAGTCTTAGATCTCCAAGACCTTTCAAACGCGGTTAAACTTCTCAAAAAATCATTGGAGAGTGCACACAGATTTTTCTAACATTTCTCGTACCCTCATATTTTTAAAGGCCATAAAAATACTCTATTTGAATAAAATTATAAAAATGAAGGGAAATCCTTGATTTTTGAAAAACTAGAATTTTTGGTCAAAACCTCAAAATCCAGCGTGGCAATAGGTTCCGCTAGCAAAGAAGAATACCTCCAGAGAACAATACAAGCCGCAAAAAAGGTGGCTCAAAAAGGGGTACCCAAAATTATAATCGTAGGAAACTTGGAACAGCTCCCAAAAACTCCTTTAAAAAAGGAAAAAATCGATTTCCACTCTTCAAAAAATCCGGAGGAAACCCTTCTAAAAATGCTCATCTCAGGAGAAGCGGACTCGGTTGTGCGAGGCTCCCTACCCGCTTCAGATTTCCTAAAACAAGTAAAAACCCACTTCAAAGCTGAAAAGCTACGCCGAATCGCATTATTAGAATCAGCAAATGGCCACCAGTTCTTCTTCGCGCCAGTAGGAGTAGACGAGGGAAAAACAGTCCAAGAAAAAATCGACTTCACCACCGAGGGAGTCAACCTACTACAAAAACTCGGAATAACTCCCAAGGTCGCCATACTCTCCGGCGGGAGAACCGGAGACCTGGGAAGAGATCCTGTAGTCGACAAAACAATCAAAGACGCCGAAGAAGCAGTCAAAAAAATCAAAGAAAAAAACATCACCCAAAACATCAAAAGCTATCAAATCCTCATAGAAGACGCCATAAAAGAAAAAACCAACCTGATACTCGCACCCGAAGGCATCTCCGGAAACCTAATTTATAGAACGCTAATCCACCTTGGCAACGGAAAATCCTACGGAGCACTATACACCAACCTTCCCAAAACCATAATAGACACATCAAGAGTAGGGCCAGTAAACGAATACCAAGGAGCAATAATCTTCGCATGCGCACTAAGAGTCCTCAAAAATTAAAACCTAAAAATTTAACCACAATAAAATCAATAACTAAAAATGTTCTCTACATGAAATCTACGTCAAAAATATCTTTCTTTTCTCCAAAAGCACCCTGGGAAAGTAACCTAAAGTAGTCAGAAAAATTCGCATCAACTTCCGTTAGTTCCGATGGTTCCAAACCAATGGCATATAGCTCTTCAATCAATTCTCCCAGATTATACTTCCCAGTCTTCGGAAAAATCTTCAAAGTATTCCTCCCAATATTTAGCACATATTTCAGGGATTTGATTTTTTCAATTTTATTCTGCCCTTCCACTGTTAAAAACTTGAATTTCACTCTAACACACCTACCATTATTAGGTAAATCTTTAAGAAATTCACTAGGCTGCCCAAAAACCACAACCTTACCCCTATCTAAAATAACAATCCGGTCACAGAAATCAGCAGTCTCCAAATCATGGCTAACAATACAAATAGTAACTCCCAACCTCTTATTCAGATTACGAAGATAATTTAAAACCTCAATACGGAGATGCGCATCTAGCCCGGTCGTAGGCTCATCGAGCAGTAGTACTTTTGGGTTGTTGATGAGGCCGATGCATATTGATACGCGTTTCTTTTCTCCTCCTGATAGTTCTCTGATTGGTTTTTTCATCATTTCTTCGGTTTCGAATCCTAGTATTTCTAGTATTTGTCTTGCTCTGGTTTCGATTTGGTTTTTTGGTAGGTCGTACATTTTTCCGAAGTAGTAGGCGTTTTTGAGGGCTGAGAATTCGGGATAGGCGGATACTTCTTCTAGTTGGGGCACGTATCCCATTATTTCTTCGAGTTTTTCTTTTTCTTTTATTACATTGTATCCGGCGAGATAAACTTCTCCTTCGTTGGGTTTTATCTGAGCGGTTAGGACTCGGAGGGCAGTGGTTTTTCCCGCTCCTGACCCTCCGATGATTGCTAGAATTTCTCCGTGTTGGGCGTAGAAGTTTATGTCTTGCAGTATTATTGCTTTTCGGATTTTCACGGTGACATTTTTTAGTTCTATGTCTTTTTCGTCATCTTTCATTTGGGGAGTCACCATTCGTCTCCATTTTTTGTTTAGACTAGGCCTTTTTTGAAGAAGAATACTAGGAATGCTAGGCCGAGGAAGAAGGCTGTGAATCCCAGTAGGTATAGGCATTGTGCTCCTACGTCTATTAGTGGTAGTCCTCGTGCTGTTACGCCTGCTATGGCTTCTCTGGATAGTTGTAGTGGGTCTAGTCTCTGGATGGCTTTAACTGGTACTGCGAGTAGGATTACTATGAGGACTAGGTATGAGAATATGAAGTACTGGTTTGCTTGGAGTCTGGAGGTGCTCACTACTGATATGAATATGCCTAGTCCTATTCCGAAGAAGGAGGTCAGAGTGAGTACTATTAGAAAGTCGAATAGTGTTCCTAAGGGTTGAAACTGTAGTAGTGGTATCAGAATGACAAGTACCACCATGATTTGTATTAATGCAACTATCAGGTATGATATAGTTTTTGCGATTAGGGCTTCTGATTTCCCTGCCGGTGTGAGTAGCATTCTTCTTAGGGGAACATCGCCAACAATGCTCTGACTTGTTAGGACAAGTGCTGCTCCTATGAGTAGCATGGGTAAAATTAAGGGCACTGTGATTGAGATGTCACTTATTCCTTCGGCTTCGGATGGCCATAATAATTGGCTTGATGGAATTATCTCATTCTTAGTGAAGTTGTATTTAATTTTAAGTTCTGCTACTGCGCTTGTGATTCCCTTTATAACAGTGCCTTGTCCCTCAATATCACTTCCATCCAGAGTTAAATTTAGGTACGCCGGGATTCCGCTCTCAGAACTAACTAAATCTCTTGTGAATCCCCAAGGAATCACCAATATTGCATTTATTTCTCTTTGCCAGAGAAGATATACTGCAAACTCATAGCTTTGCATTGGGATAGTAATACATTCGTTTGCATGTAGGTACATCTCGTGGATCAACTCATTGGATAGACTTACTGTGTCATTATATAGTGTTGTGTCTTGGTTTATCACTGCTATTCTGTAATAGTCGTCTAGAGTTGTAACCCTTTGTTGAGCAAGTCCCATGGATCCCGTGATTATTATTGGGAGTAGGAAAATTACTAGGAGTGCTAAACGGTCTTTCATTAGTGATTCTATTTCTTTTCTGATTAGGGCTATTATTCTCTTTAAACTGCCAACTAAGGGGTTTGACTTCTTTTTTAAAGAAGTGAATATTTTACCCATCATTTTGTTAACCTTCCCTTTAGAAACGATAAATATTAGGTTAAGGTCTCAGAGCTTCCTGTGAGGTAAATGAAGTAGTCATCCATGTCGATTTCGAGCTTTGGCTCAACTTTTCGGGGAGTTATGCTTTTAGCTTCTAATTTTTCAAGCACATCTTTCAATATCAAATTATTATTCTTACTGGAAAATATTTTCAATTGATCCCCTTTTTGAAGCACATACTCGACGCCTTCGACATTCCTTATTATCTCTACAATATCGGGGCTATACTCATCTAATACCAGTCCTACGGTGTATCCCTTTCCGGGCAAGCGTTCTTTCAATTGCTCTGGTGTTCCAAAATCAACAAATCCCTTGTTTCTAACAAAGATTGCTGCCTTGTCACAATAATCGATCTCTGAAGGGTAGTGTGTAATTACCACCAGTGAGGTTCCGTAGAGTTTGTTTATTCTGTCAAGATAGTTCCAGAGCTCATTCCTCCTAACCAGATCCAGTCCGCTTGAAGGCTCATCTAGGAATAGTATTTTTGGCAGGTGCACTAAAGCTATGGCGATGCTTACTCTTCTTTTTTCGCCTCCACTGAGATTCTCAACTTTATCCCCTCCCTTCTCGAAGATCCTAAGGTCTTTAAGAATTTGTTTTCCTCTGCGGATTAAGTCCAGTTCTGGAATTTCATATTGTTTCCCGAAATAAACAATGTTTTCCATGGGGTTGAAGTCCATATACATGTGGCTCAGATCCTGGGGTACATATCCGAAAAGTGGTGCCACATTATCTTTGTCTCGGGCATCGTATCCACAGATTTTGATTTCTCCGCTGTCTGGTTTAATATCTCCAATGATAGCTTTCATACAGGTTGACTTTCCGCTGCCAGATTCACCCACGATTCCTAGGATTTCTCCCTCAGCTATTTCAAAATTTACGTCCGCAATAACTGGTCGTTTATCGTAGGAAACTGTTAATCCACGAACACTAAGAACAATGTTATCAGCAATTTTGGGTGCCGGTTTCTCTCCGGGCATAAACAGGATTTTTTGAGCGGTTACGTCATAGTGATTTTTTCTAAATCTGCTTAAACCGCCCACCTTAACGATAGTGTTTTTTTCTATTTGTTTATCCCCAATGGTTCCACTTTTAATTCTCACCGCGAAATGGCCACTTGTGAGGCTTTCCTCGATACCTATCACCTCTCCCTCAGCAAAAAAAGGTTCCACAGTTTCTTCCCAGACACCCTTTATTCTAATGTTGACCTTGTATCTTTTGAGTTTATCTCTGAGCCAAGATATGGCAGATAAAAAGTGAGCTCCATCAAAGAATCGATCCTCAGACAGATTCTTTTTCAAAAAATTTTTTAGAAGAAGATTTTCTGCTTGAACATCCTCCTTAGAAGAGGGGCCACTAATAGTAATAATTTCACCCGGGTTAATGGTTTTATTTCCTAGTTTCCCTTGGGTTAGACTTATCACAATAACACTCCGCATGGGTGAAGAATAGGATTCCAGAAAAAATCCCTTACCCCTAAAGCTGTCTCCAGTCTCAGGCCATTTTCCCTGCACTTCAACCTCTATTACGTTGCCTTCACGGTCTTCACACCATTCAACTGCCTGACCCATTTTTTTCCCGCTGAAGTATGCCTCTTCTATGAAATCATCTTTCAAGACCAGACACCATATAAGAATGTAATAATAGACAAACTAATAAACATATAGATAAAAATATACCCACATGAAACAACCCAAAAAAGTTATGGCCCTTTTAATAATCCTTATATTCACTATCACACTCTGTACCAGTTTTACCATAATTCCTAACCAAAACATGTACCCTTTGACCCAAATCAATGAAAACGGTCTAGATTCTGTAACTTCTAAAATAGATCCATACGTCTTATCGATGATAGAAAATGGTTTTCTTCCTCATTATTCAATTAACATTATTATTCTATTCCATGAATCAAAATTTAGCTCTGGGATTACCGTTTTGGGCTCAAAATTCCCAGACATTCATATTAAAAAAGTTTATGATTACATACCCGCAGTAGCAGTAGAATCTTCTTTAAGTAATATTCAAAAAATCGCCGGACTTCCTGAGGTGAATAAGGTTTGGTACGATTATCCGGTTTACTTAGAACCCATGAATATAAAACAATCAGGAATAATCAGCAAAGAAGTAGCTTACGACCCAAAAATCGAGGCTTTGTGGAGTAAAAATCTGAATGGAAGCGGAATTGTAATAGCTCTTCTAGATAGTGGGATTGACACCAGTCACCCCGATCTAAATGGTTCTAAAGTGTTAGCTAATGTTTCTATGGTGGAATATGATCCTTTCCCCTTCGACTTTAACGGTCACGGAACTTATGTGGCTGGTATTATAGCAGGGACCGGAAACGCTTCTGGTGGAAAGTACAAAGGAATCGCACCCCAGGCCCAACTTTTAAACGTAAAGGTCTTTGACATAGAGGGATTAAGTTTCTATTCCTGGATACTCTCAGGAGTGGAGTGGAGTGTTAGCCATGGAGCTGATATAATAGTGGTTCCATTCGCTGGACCCGGTTACCCTGACGATCCTCTATGCACAGCGGTGGACAAAGCGGTTAACTCTGGTGTCACTGTAATCGCGGCGGCCGGGGATGACGGTCCTGCTTACACCAGTGTAGGGTCCCCGGGAATGGCTCTGAGCTCTATTACCGTGGGATCCTATAACACATCCTCAGGACAGGTATGTTATAACAGCAGTCGTGGCCCCAGTCTTTTTATGTGGACTGCTCCGAGTATCGTTGCCCCTGGTTACAATATTACTTCATGCAAAGCATCACCACCCGATTTAGGGATAAATATAAGCCTTCCCTCGTTCCCTAGTGGTGAATACGGTAATCCCATTAATGAGAGTTATACGAGTGCGACGGGAACAGCTGCAGCAGCAGCTTACGTAGCGGGAGTGGCTGCGCTTCTGCTCCAGGCTTTTCCATTTTTAAATCCCGAGGCATTGAGAGTGGGAATGATGAATACCGCTATTGATTTGGGTGAGGATCCTAACATCCAAGGGGTGGGGCTCATAGACGCTAACGCTACCTATAACTATTTGAAAAATCTTGAAGGGCCTTTAGGACAGATTTCCCGAATAATAACTCCCGCTTTACCCTATATCGGATTTTTCTATACAAATGACGCTGCCTCTGAATTGTCAACATATTGTATAGTTGGAACTTATGGGACCTTTGTAGCCATGCAGACTCAAAACACCACCTCTAGTTTTAATAGCACTCATCTATTGCAAGGCAGATTTGCGGTAAAATACAACGGAAGTGATAACGTTAATTTATTTTTACTAACTACGATACATCGGGAAATGCACACTACAACGATGCCTGGTGGTGATTATCAAAGGGCGATAACTGTTCTCGGTAACGAAGAAATTCTTATAGTTATCTCTCTGGATTGTTGGAACAGCACCACCGCAACTGGTGCATTCAGAATAACAATTACCTTAATAAATATAGGAAACAGCGTTCTTGAAGATGTGAATCTACTGACTTACTGGGATGTTGATCTTTTCCTAAATGAATCCAACTATCATACTGATGACTATGCATATTACAATTCCACAGATGATCTTTTCTACGCGAATGACACCTATAATGAAAATGCTTCAGAAATCATATATGTGGGATTCAAAGGAAACACCTCCTCCATAGCCCATGAAGTAGGGGAAAACAATGCGGTTTTTGAACACTTCCTAAACGACGAACTAAACAACAACACAAGTTACTACGGTAATGTCGGTCTCGCGATGAAGTGGCGTCTAACAGAACAACTGGATCCCGGAAACAGTACTGCTTTTGTGGGGGCTCTCGGTGTTGGTGGAAGCTATGATCAAACTCAAAACGCAATTAACAATATATTATCAGCTGAGATGCAAAATGTTACAGACCTATGCGTTGTTAGCGCTTCTATTAATCGGAATGGTGAAACCTACACACCTTTTGGCTCCAATAGTTTTATCCTAAATATTGGAAACACGGTGACAAACGCTACGGTTTTCTTTTTTGCGAATAAATCCAGAGATGGAAGCAGCATTGTCTATGCCGAAATATTTCAGTATCAAAATCTCCAACCTTTCAACTTCAAGAAGGTGTCCACAAGCTGGGAACCCACAAATAGTGGAGTATACACCGTGGGTTGGGCAGTAACCGAGGCCCCAAACATTCTCACAATAGAACAACTAATCTCAGGCAATTTCACAGTCAATATTACCGAAACCTACCTGTTAGATAATTTCATAGCTAGAAACGTTTTCATAGGTAGCCCCCCTAACTGTAGCATCCTCTTTCCAAGTTCCATTCCCAATAAGCCATTTGAACTCAATTTTCCTCTGGACTTTGCAATCCATAATCTTACAATAGTGAGTTCATACAATCTGGAAAATGTTCAAGTAAATTATTTCGGTAATGCAACCCAACTTTTCAACAACACTCCCACGATACAAACCAGGGGCAAATACTCAAATATTTTAATAGTTTTTAATACCACGTTTTTCCCACATCCCGGTTACTACACAGGCTTAATTGAAGTTAAAGCGAATGGTAAAATCATAGGAAACGTAACCATCGATTTTAATCTGAGTTATCCTGAAGGTAGATTGTTCTTTGATAGTATTCATAATGTTGTAGGCTTGGATAGCTGGGACGAGAGACTGGACACTATCTACAGCGGCTACTACCACTTTGCCCAAAAAATTTTTAATCAAGGAATCGACATAGATGACATTCCCTTCCTAACCGAGTACGACATTGATCTCCTCTCATTCTATGACGGGATAATAATAATAGACCCAGAGAAAGATTTTACCCCACAGGAAAATGCAACAATCCACAGCCTTCTTAATAAGGGAAAAAGCGTTCTTATCTATTTAGAGCCACAAAATGATTCTAATTGGGCTGCAATTAATAACATCACAAAGCCTTACGGAATTACGGTGGTTTCAAACCGAACAGGAACAATAATAATCCCCTCAGAAAATATGTCTCAATCACATCCAGTCACCAGCAATCTTACCAGTATAGAAATGGATACCGTAGCAATCCTAAATATTGATCCTAATCTAGGAGCAGTAGCACTAGCCAACACTTCCGATGGCGATATTGTGATAGCTTCCACAAAAGCGGGTTATGGCAAACTCCTAGTAATCGGAGACTCATCGATTTTTGATAGCCGCCACATAGATCTCGCAGATAACGCCCTTCTTGCGGTCAACGCCATTAACTGGCTACTTGAAAACAGAATTACACTTGACGTACGGTTATTTTTACCACATTCAGATGGGAAATTATACATGGGAGAAAACTTCTACGCAGAAATAAAGGTTACAAACATACATGGGGAAGCTATCACTCAGAATATCACCATTTTGGCAATTTACGTTTTCCCCAATGGAACCTTTTTCCCGATTCCAGCATTTCCTACAAATCAACCAGGATTATATACAGCATTCTTTTATACATCCTTTGCCAATCAAACAGGAGACTATTCCATGGTCATCTATGCGAAAGCTGAAAACTATACCACTACACACTACACTTTCAATTTTAAGGTGGAACCTTCCAGAGCAAAATTTCCACCCCTATTTTACTTTCCCCAACAATCGAGAGAATATTTAATTTTTGGATTTACCCTCTTGGGAGTAATTTTCTTAATAGTTGCCTCCGCCTATCTTCTGGAAAGAAGGCGTCTCCGAAAGAAAATACTAATACCGGAACTGGATAGAGAGCTCAGAAATACAATAAGGAACACGGTGAACGAGGTAAGAGCAGTACTTAAAGAGGTTGATCGAGCTCTCTCCAAAAAGGATATCGATGATTTCGATAGAATACGAATAATACACGAAAAACTCAGGAGACTCAGAAAAACGCTTGATAAAGCCAGAATGGTTGCAGAACGAGTGGGTGAATGAAAAGAACTAATCTTTTCATAACACTTTCATTTTTTTTATGTAATTTAATCAGTCTAAACTTATATTTAACTAGTTTATAATTATAGCCTACAAATTAAAAAATAATATAATTTTCTAAAAATTACACAAAATGTTACCGGATTTACAACTTCCTCTAAATATGAAAGAGTACAATTTTTATAACTATTTTTGGGCTTTAATCAGTCGAGGATTCTTTCCTTTTGGATTTCTAGTTTTTTGATTAAATCCTTCACCGCACTTGATACCTGTGTTTTATCAGATACTATGTAATCTAAATCCACTTCAAATTCATTATAGGGTGAAACATCACCGTTCCAATTTTTCACTTTTTCAAGATACTTTCTAAGAAATGTGATTTTTATCTCCCAAAGTTTTTCAAAGGCTTCTTTCTCGTCATCTTCTTTATCTACACATATTGAAAAAATCAAATCATTTGATGAGATGCTAACAAATTTTTTCTTACCCATGGTTATGGATTCTACTCTGTCCTCTCCAAGTTTGGAGACAAATGAGGCAGCGGCGCTTAAGAACCCGGAAACTAGATTCTCATCTAGGTGTATACTTCGGTATTCTTTATGGAATAGACATATGCCGCTTTTCATTAGAATCCATACGTTGTGTAAGACCAATTGTTCCCACTCACTTGAATATTACACCTTTATATTACCCCTTTATGTAAGGGCTTTCACAATTTCTCTGAGATATCTATATTCGAACTATTATTAAAATGTTGCTATGCTACAAAATAGATATTTTTTTGAAAAATCAGCAATATTGTTTGAAAAATTCATAAATATTTTAAGCAAATTTTTAAGAATATACAATATCTCGTTGAAATTGTTCAGAAAATTATTATAGAACTCTAAAGGTTTTCTTTTAGTGTATCTAGTAGATTTCTTATTCTTCTTCGTGAAGTTTTTGTCAAGTCCCAAAGCATGTTTTCGACTCTTTTTATGTAATCCTCAGCTGTTTCTTTAAAGTCTTCTTTAATATATATTTCAATGGCTTTTAAGTAATTGTCCGCAGCCTTGGTGAGTTCTTCTTTTTCTTCCAATATCTCTGCCATACAAACCAGCGTGTCGGCGTAACCAACATTATCATTCAATTCCTCAAACTTCTTCAAAGCTTTTTTATAGTATTCTAGTGCCCCCTCAAAATTCTCAAGATCCATTTGAGCACTTCCCAGATCTACTAAGACACTGGCCAATGCTTCTTCATTTTTGAGTTTCTTATATTCACTAAACGCCGTTTCTAGCAGCTCCATCCCTTTTTCGTTTTGTTCGTCTTCTAAGTAGGCCAATCCTAAGGCATAGGTAGTGTCTGCAATATATTCGGGCAATTTCTGTTTCTGATAAATTGTGAGTGCTCTCTCACCGTTTTGGATTGCCTTTTTATTATCTCCCATATTTGAAAGAGCGATACACAAATTATAAGCAGAGTCAGCTATTCCCAATTCATCATTAAGTTTTTCATAATTCTCTAAGGCTTTTTTAAAAATTTCCGCAGCCTCTACATGGTTCCCCATTCTGGTAAATACCAATCCCTTTTCTACATAAATCTGAGATGCTAATTCTGTATCACCAGTCTCTTCTGCCTTTTTTTCTATCTGGGTATATACCTCTATCGCTTCCTCCAGCTTATCCTCCTCTTCCAGAATTCTTGCCTTTTGAACCAATTCTTCTGCCATTGTTGGCGATCCTCCAAGAGTTCTCCCAAGTGTAATTGATTTTCATTTCATTAAATCCTGCAATACTTTATATTTTTAGAAAGGAATGATCGTCGTTTTATTAATTTTCGATTAAAACCCTTATTAATCTTTTAGTTAATTTGCGTTGCTTTTAACCTCTAAATCTAAAGCTTTAAACTCACTTTTTTAAATTTTTGCTTTTATATTACTTATAATCTTTATTATCCAAAATTGAGTAATACTTATCCCCCCCCATTAGGCAACTATTCTATTTTGAAAGAACAAGAATAGCGTCAATTTAATGATAATCGTTTTTTCCCTAAAAAAGAATTTTATACCAGTTCCCTTTCAAGAGCTCGAAGTTTATCATCTAAATCTTCTATTTCTTTTTTACGCTCATATTCTGTAATTATTCTTTCAGCTTCTTTAGTAAAATTATCGAATTTTTTCTCATCCACCCTTTCTATTACTGGTTGTTTAAATTCTGTCCAGAATTTTATCTCTAAACTGTCCAGAGTTTCTGAAACCTCGTCCTCCATATCTGTAGATAATACGAAGAAAATGTCTCTTGATAATTTATATCTGAATAGCATGTTTTCTAAGGTTATGGACCTTATAGAATCTCCAGATATACTGTCTGCAAAGGTTTGAATGGCCGTTAGAAGACTTGTGATATCTGGAGCGGATTTGGATAATCCAAATGATTTTTCGAAAAGGCACTCTCCGGTTTTTTTAATTATCCATAAACCATGTATCATTTCTGCTTCTTCCCTGCTTAAATTGCTTTTTTCTATTCACTTACTAGGATTGGAATATTTAGTTTGAAAAACTTCTTGTTCTTTTCTTCATCGGTGTAAATTAGAATTGGTTGATAATCAAATGACCCTTGTTTACTGGGCCTAATTCTTATGTTTAATTTTTCGGTTTGTCCTTTTTGGAGTAGTTTTCCATTTAGATTTATCGATGATTTTTGAACAAAAATTGAAGAGTTTTCTTCACTTTCAATCAGGAAATCTGGTGGGGTAATGTTTTCAATTTTATCTAGAATTGCTGTTTTTGCCCCCACGTTAGCAATCTCAAAGTTAACAGGGATTTCCTTACCTATCTTAAAAACGCTATGAGCTATGGGATTCGTAACACGTAGAATCACGAATGCATTTTCAAAGGCTTCTCTTGATATTGAAACGGTGTAGCCTTCTCCTCCTTCAGCGGTTTTAGCGCTTTCAACCAGACTTAGATATTCGAGTAGTGTTTGTTCTCTTTTTATCTTTTCCAGCTCAGAAATAGATTTTTCTTTTAAATAAATGTAACCGGATTTCTGAAAAATATCAATAGCTTTTTTGAAACTTTTCTCAATCATGGAATAATAACTCATTTTTGTCTCGTCAACTAACTCAAGTTTCAATTTTACATCGTACCTGATTCCATCCAAGTAATTTTTCATCGCTTCCAAATAATCGACGTAATTATCCAATCCTGCTTCTTGGAAAAATTTTTGTGATCTCTCAAAATAGGTTGTGGCATTTATGTACTCTCTCATTGGATCCTTTTCCGCTTCCATGCATCTAACTAGATTTTCTATACCGTAACAAAGGTCAGAATATCCCTTGGAGATGTTTTTCATTCTCTCATTTGTGAATAGCACCAAGCCTTCTTGAAATAGTTTTGCCGCAGCTTGGTAGCTTTCCAATTTGTTATCTATTTGGGCTCTCTCCAGTTCCGATAGAGCCTTAATAAAATTGAGTGTAGCACTTATGTCCTCAGTGTCCAGAGAAGTTCTCGGAGGCAGTTTCTCCATTTTTTCCGTTGCCGCATTAAAATGCACAATTGCCGCTTCGTGCTTACCCTCTTTACTCGAGATTAATCCTTTCTCCAATTCCTCTTTTGCTTCAGCAAAATCTGCAAACATTTTAACTATATTTAATTGCTTGGATGTTTCTAATCCTGTTTTTAAGTAAGAGGTGCTCTGACGAAACATCTGGGCTGCCAAGTTGTAAAGTAATGCAGCCTTCTCACCTTCCTTGCCCATACTAACTGATTCTGCTTCCAGTAATTTTAATTTAGCGCCATAAAATTTCGCTTCATGTTCATATATTTTTGGAAAAATTGGGAATGCTTTTTCATAATACTCTTTGGCTATTAACCAATCCTCCCGCTCTTTATCTTTAGCTAATTCAATACTATACATTGCTTTGGTGTATTTTACATGATCTCTTAGAGCTGGTTGTTCTAGTGCAGCTTGTTCATATTTTTTAGAGGCTTCAAGATAATAGTCTGAAGCCATTTTATAATTCCCTTTACTGTCATCCAGTTCCGCCAATTTACGCAAACAAGAAGCAGATGATTCAATCCAACCAATATTTGTAAAGAGTTTCGAGGCATCGGCAAAAGAACCCTTAGCCTTTCTATAGTTCTCATCTTCGCTAGAAAGCTGCCATAAATCTTCATATATTAATCCTAGAAAATAAGCCATCTTTGCCGCTCTCAAATCTTCATCATTAGATTTGTACCGTTCTATTGCAGTTTCAGCGAAACCCTCTGCCTTTTTCAATACTTCGATCTTTTCTTGATCACTAATCCCTACTTTCGAAAGAAGATAGCCTGCTTTACTGGCAATCTCGAAGGCTGTATTTCTATCCTCAATCTTTTCAAAATATTCAACTGCTCTCTCCCCATATCTGAAGGCTCTCGTACGGAGGTCCCTAACTTTTTCTAATTCTTCTAAGGTTAATTCCTTTCCTTCATCTATACTTGAGGTCATTAACACATATTTAGCCATATTCTCATATAGTTTTCCAAGAAACCTGAAATCATTTGGGAGTTTTTTAACATACTCCAATGCTTCACGTCCCAGAGAAGCCCCCTCTCTCAAAATCTCTCTTTTCAAAACCTCACTCTGAATAAATTCTGCATAATCTGCAATTACTCCCGGTAACTCCGCAAGCACCTTAGCAGTAATCCAAATCTCTTGTAAAATCCGAGCATACTTGAGACATTCCTTGAATCTTTCATAAGCTGACTTCAAAAGAGCTTCATGCTTACTACTGTCCGGAATCAGTTCCCTGAGTTCCTTAAGAACCATTCCCGAAATGAAGTAGGTCTCTGTGGTCAAGCTTGATTCATTATTCTTAATAAGGATAGATAATGCCTCCCCAGCTAACTTTTCAGCGTCCTCTAATAAACGTCTTTTTTCATTAATGTTTTTAACAAATGTGGCTTGGTAAAAATTAGCCAAAGACAAATTATAGTCCACATAACCTTCACAGACAGGTAGCTCCTCTTCAGGCTTGGTTATTTCTTCACGTATACTTGACAAAATCATTCTTTTGTTTTCATCTGGTTCTTGAGACTCTAAAACTCTCGCGATTTTAGCATTGCCAATTAAATTAGAAAAGCATAGTGAGGGTCTTTCCTTATTGGTAACTTGTAAAAATCTTTCAGCATTGTTAAAATTAATAATTGCACTAGTCAGGATTTCTTCGCGTTTTTCCACATCTAAATACATGTAATTTTTTAGTTTTAAAAAACCAGACCAAAACTCAACTATTCCTGCTCTTTCAAGATCCTCATATTTCTGGTAGATTTCGGAACACTTTTCCAACCCCTCAATAATATCAAAAAAATCGCTTCTTCTTTTGTCCAAATTTTGTTCATCTAACAATTCCGCAAGATCAGATAAAATTATTGAACTATCAATTATGGCTCCTCTAATATCGGGTTTGATGTCTTCTACCTCAAGTTTGATGTGGATTTTTCTGGTCGATTCCCAGAAATCCTTAGCTTTTTTTAACAGTTTTTTAAAATCATCAGTGCTATCCGCTTTAGTTGCTTCTAAAAGAGTACAATGTCCAGCGAAATAGTATGATTCTGCTTCCATTAATTGATTTTTGAGAGCAGCATACAACTCAATTGCTTCCTTATAATTTTTAACCGCATTACTCCACTGTCCTTTCTTTTCAGACTCGTATGCAGCTAAGAATGCTTTATCTGCTCTTTCAGGACTAAGTTTTTTACCGAACAATATTTAACCCTCACCGACACTGAATAATTTTGGATAGTGTGATTTTAATTGAATAATAATCTATAAGAAACAATACAAATCTTCTCTCTAATTTTTAATATTTTTCTGCTCATTTTTTAAAAGTTTTTAATTATATATAAATTACACAGAGTTAATAAATAAATTTGTGTCAACTATTCCCATAAAAATAGAGCTTTTTATTTAAAGTAAAATAAATAGTTTAAAATAATTCTATAATAAAAGCATAGACTTTTCAAGATTTAAAGCCAGAATCTTACCACCAAGACACTGATGCCTGATTATAACGTCACAAAACATTTCTGGTAACCAACAATAACCAATTCCAATCCTGAAAATTATTACTCTATAGCGTACGCTTCTACTGGTTTTTTAATAATTTCACTGAGAATTTTTTCAATCTCTTGTATATTTGCTTCTACCTGAATCGTTTCCTCACAGGATTTAATCGCAGTATCCGGATCCTTGAGTCCGTGTCCGGTTGTGACACAGACCACTCTTTCACTTCTATGGATCTCCCCGTTCATGATCAGTTTCCTCAAACCCGCTATGGTAGAGGCAGATGCCGGCTCCACAAAAATTCCCTCAGTCCTAGCCAGCATTTTTTGTGCTTCCAGAATTTCACCGTCACTCACAGTTTCTGCCATACCTCTTTCTGTTCCGTATATTGCTCTAAGCGCTTTCTCCCAGTTTACCGGTTTTCCTATCCTAATGGCTGTTGCCACCGTCTCTGGTTTCTCTACAAATGTAACTTCTCTTTCTCCTTTTTTGTAAGCGTTAGCAATGGGAGCTGATCCCTCGGCTTGTATTCCTATCATTCTAGGAATCCTGTCTATCAGTCCTATTTCTTTCCATTCTAAGAGGCCCTTGTAGATTGCGCTGATATTTCCTGCGTTACCAATGGGTAGGATAATGGTTTCAGGAACCTGCCAGTTCAACTGGTCAATTATCTCGTATCCAATTGTTTTTTGTCCCTCAAGACGGTATGGATTTAGACTATTAAGCAGGTACATGTGGAATTTTTCACAGGACTCCTGAACCAGTTCCAAAGCTTGATCAAAATTACCTTTAATAGCGAGGATAATGGCGCCGTACATCATTGCTTGTGCCAATTTTCCTAGAGCTATTTTTCCCGATGGAATAAATACCACGCAGCTCATTTTAGCCTTGGCGGCGTAAGCAGCCAGTGAGGCTGACGTGTTACCAGTTGAGGCACATGCCACTATCTTATTTCCCAAACTTTTGGCTACCGAAACTCCTACCGTCATTCCTCTATCCTTAAAACTTCCTGTAGGGTTCTCTCCTTCATTCTTAACCCAAAGCTTTTTTATCCCCAATTTTTCAGCCAAATTGAGACAGTGGTAGAGATTTGTTTTTCCCTCATTAAGACTTATCACATTCTTTAGCCTAGGTAAGAAAGGAGAATATTTCCAAACAGAGATGGGTTTATCCTTCCAATCGCCGTCCAGCGCGGTTTCAAGATTGCCATATTTCACATCTAGGAGATGTCCACATTTTTCACATGTGTAGATCATTTTTCGGGCATCATATTTTTCATGACAGCTTATACACTCTAACCATGAATCCGAATCCATAATGTTTCGACCCTTCTCTGCTATCAGTTCTCTTTTCTAATCTTATTTATATGAAGAATGTCTCCTAAAATTGCGCTACTCGTTTCCCTGGGGCCAGCTCCACGGCCGATGAGGGTTATATCCTGTGCCACATCGGTTTTAAGTGAGATAACATTAAGTGTGCCTCCGACTGCTAGGGGGGAGCTTCGGGGGATAAGGCGGGGTATAACTTCTATTCTGTTTCTATCCACGTATCCAATGTGTTTAACAAGGTATCCGTCCTCCATGGCTAGTTCAGTCATTTCGGGGGTAATCCTAGTTATGCCTTCGATTCGGACATCTTTAATGCTTTTACTAGTTTTGAGTATTCCGTTCGCTAGGATTACTAGTTTGGAGGCTGCGTCTATTCCCTCGATATCATAGGTGGGGTCCGCCTCTGCGTATCCTTTCTCTTGAGCCTCTCTGAGTGCTGCGTTGAACGATACTTTTTCATCGGTCATCTTTGTAAGAATATAGTTTGAGGTACCATTTAAAATTCCAGTGATAGATATTATCCGATTTACCAAGAGGGCTTCTCTCGCCACGTGGAAAACGGGTATAGCTCCTCCAACAGTAGCCTCATACAGCAACATTCTATTCTTTTTTTCCGCTATTTCCATTAGTTCGGGGAAAGCAAGAACCAAAGGACCCTTATTTGAAGTTACCACATCCTTACCGCTGTTTAGAGCTTCTACGATATGGGTTAATCCTGGTTCCCCATCCTCAATATTTGTCACCGTCATTTCCACTATTAGGTCACAGTCTAGGTCGGCTAAGCGTTCCTCAGCCATAGCAGCTCCCTCAACCCAGGATGGAGAAGAGGTTCCCTTCGAAAGAAGTTCTTGGAGCTTTAAACCATTCTCATCAATCCAGCTTCCATCTCTCTCAAACACCGCGACCACTTTTGGTTCAAAATCAACCTTTTGAAAAAGTTCTCTTCTCTCTAGCATAACTTCGGCAACAGCTCTGCCCACATTTCCAAATCCTACAATTGCTATTTTCAACTCATTCAACTCCATACAACAAATAGATCTTTTTCCGATCCCACCTGCTTAATAATTTCTACCGTCTCCTCCAATTTATCCTCGGTTTCCGCCTCAATCTGAAATTTTACCGTTGAAACTTCCTCGGGGCGTTTAATACGCGCTGTTACTTCCTTAACCACCACTTGGGTCTCCAGAATCCGATCTATAGTATCCTTAATGTTTGTGGCAAAAACATGACCCACAAGAATTACGGTTTTTCTACAGACACTCTTAACTGGTTCCGCTCTAATCACCGGTACATTTTGTTTCTTTATTGCCTGAGTTATTTTTTCTAGATCTTGTTCTTTGTCTAGGTCAAAGGTTATTACCACCGGTAACGTTTTTCCTTTTTTTAAGTCTCTTAAGTGTGCTATTTCTCTAATATTGCCTCCCAGATTTGAAATTGGTTCAATGGCTTTAATAAGTTGCCCTGGCTCATCAAGAAGTTCTATTTCTAACCTCATTATCATAGAATTAATCCTCCATAGAAACTTATGTTTACTGTTTCAATTATATGAATGGTTTTAACTTTCTTTTTCCCTATCTTCGTGTAGGTTGAATTCTTTATGGATGGCTTGAATCGCCCTCTGCAGATCATCTCTGGCAATCACCAGTGAAATGTTGAGTTCACTACTTCCTTGTGCGATTGCTCTTATATTGACCATGGCTCTTCCAAGTGCTGAACAGATTCTTCCTGCTACTCCGTAGGTATTTTTCATTCCTGCACCCACAATGCACAATAGACTGACATCGTCCTCCATATTTATGTCAACCCATTCCTTTCCGAAAAAGGGCGACCAGTTTAGTGCCTTTATAGCCTTTTTTTTATCCTCATCGCTCACAATGAATGTGATGTTATTCTCAGATGAAGATTGTGATATCATTATTATATTTACATTATTTTTACCCATTAAATCAAATAGTTTTGCAGCGGTTCCCGGTCGGGACACCATGGCTTCGCCCTCAACCGTAATCATACAGATATTTCTTAGGTCCGCGATAGCCTTCACCACACTTTCTCTGGTCTTTATACCTTTGGATATTCTAGTGTACCTATCCGGATCAAGATTCTCAAAGTTTCTAATTTCCACTGGAATCTTTTTTTTCTCAATTGGAAAAATGCACAGAGGGTGAAGTAGCTTTGCTCCGAAGAATGCTAATTCCTTTGCTTCCGAATACGATATATCCCTGATAAGGTGAGCGGTGGGCTCCAGTTTGGGATTGGCTGTAAGTAATCCATCCACATCCTTCCAAAGTATTACCTTCACATCGTAGTTCTCATTTTTCAGGCTGTATGCTAGTATAGTTGCAGTGAAATCTGTTCCTCCTCTACCCAGTAAGGTTACATTTCCTTCGAGATCTCTGCCAAAAAATCCGGTTACGACGGGAATTTTTCTCTCAGATAGAAGCGGTATTATTATTTCTTTTATCTTTTGCTCCGTCTTGTCAAGGAGGGGAAGAGCGTTTTGCGGTTCACTTGTAGTATAGATTAAATCGTAAGAACTTACGTAAATCGTATTGTAGCCCTCTGCCTCTAGATATCTTTGAAGAATGATTGTTGAAAGTCTTTCACCAAAACTAGAAATTAGATCTAATCTCTCCGGTTTTAAACCGTAATCCCAAACATCCTTTAAGGCAGGTTTAAGCTCATTTATCTCTCTCTCAATTTCCGCTAAAGCCTTTTCTTTGAGATCATTTTTAATAACTTCTACTGCTAGTGATGTATGCCTATTATTCAGTGATTCTAATTCCTTCTCTAAATCTACTCTGTGGTTCTCTATATTTTTTGACAAGTCTATAAGACTGTTTGTAACTCCATAAAGAGCAGAAGAAACCAGCACTAACTCACTTTTCGAATAGTCTTTTAAAATTTCAGAAATTCGATGGAAAGATTGTAGGTCTCTTAGACAGCTACCACCGAACTTCATAACTATTCTGTATCCAACTCTCAATCCACCTTAAAAATAACTGCGGGAAACAATTAACTTAATCGAATATAAAACTTTTGTTCAAATAGATTGATGCCTCTCCCAAGTAATGAGTTTCATATCGATAAGAAAATGGGAATTTTAATCTGTCACAAATGTTATCCATTTCTGGAAAGCGGCGAAATTAATTACCTTTTCCACAAAGTCTTGATCTAATTCAAGAATCTTGGCAATCTGTTTTATTCGGTAGTTTCCCTCAGCAATTAATACTATGTCTATTCCCTTATCCCCAAATTTTTTTATAGTCTCTTTTCTTTCAAAAGCTCTAGGCGCTAAGAACCTTGATATTTCCAAAATTCTTTTAGGTTTCTTTTTGAGTAACTCCTCCCTTTCGCTTTTTCCAATTTCCTCGGTAACTAATAATTCAAATTCATCCAATTCAGGTATAAAAATTCCATCCAATAGATCTCCCAATAGGAAAAATTTACCTTCAAAAATTTTTATAAAATGCGTTCCAATATTTAAAAGCTCCTTTCTGAATTCTGTCTTGGGATCTGTAGCCGCAATAAAGAGAATTCTCATGATTTCCTCTACAGTAAATTTGATATCCGAAATAACAGTCTGAAATGATTTTTCCCCATTTTTAGAAAATAAAGTCAGGGCGGCGGTCATAAGACTCGGAAATGCACTGCTGGGAACGGAGGGATTAATAAAATTCTTTGAAAAAAGGGTTTTACCAGTGTGGTCTTTTACTAAGATGCTGTAGACTACCAATAAAAGTCCTCCGTATACGCTTTAATTTTTAAATATTTTCGCTTTCCTTTCCAAGTCCTCGCCTTGTCTGTTCGGACCTTTAGATGTGGCGTCTGTATTTATTATTATTTTTACCATTTAAGTTTATTAATTTATCTTAATTCATTTTTTCAAAGTTTGGTTTTTCAGAACATAATAATTTAAAACAATATTTTTACTAAAGATAATGAACTACTAATAGTTTTTTTAATAAATTCGGACAGGAAAAAGCTCTCGAATAAGAAAAATTTGTATATCCTAAAAACAAAATATTAAACGAGCCCTAAATAAAAACATTTAGAATTAATTTAACCGCATAAGTAAATGGGGTGATATTAATTCCTCTCGGACTAGTAGTTTTAAAATGGGATGGTGAATTAGGAGCAGTAATTGAAGCTTCATTTCCAAAAAACCTATCTATAACCCCCAATTTTGCAAATCAAATCTTTAGCATGCATTTCTCAGGCGACCTCAGCGAATCCAGTGACTTAATAGGTTTACAAATATTAGATAAAAAAGTCATAAGCCAACTACTAAACTTCGGCCAGATAAAAAGAAGCGTAGCACTAATTTTACACAAATACGAATCCAGCCACAATAAGGAGAAAAAACTCGTAGAAATTTCAAAAGAAATAAAATCAGATCTGAATCACGGGCTCAAAAACCTTGAATCCCTATATAAAAAACAATTTTCATTAAAATAAAGGTTTTAGGCGATAAATCCAATTTCTTTCTCGAATTTATTTCCATCGACCTCTAAAATTCTAATCAAGGTTCCCTTTCTCTTTGACTGCAACCTTACTTCTCTCGGTGAAAGCTTATCCTTATTCTCTGGGAACACTATTTCATCTATGCGATACATATTAGACAAGCTTAAGGATTCGAAAGGCAAAGAGATTTCTTTCTTGAAATCCGGGGCAAGCTCTTCGATGAGTCTTTGTAAAATATTTTCACTCCTTTCAATGGTACCCTTACAAAAGCCGGTAGGATCCTTTGCCTCAGCCATGGGCTTGGGAAAATTAGCCTTCATCGCAAGTTTCCAGGAACCAGAACCCGGTTTTATGCTAATCAGAAATGTGGATTTATCCCTAATATCTGCATACACTCCTCTCAATTTTTCAGAGGAGACACTAGTTTTTACCGCCGCTTTATAGGTAGTCTTTGTTTTTTTCAATTTTATTCCGAGCTTTTCCAATTCCTCAGAAACATCTTCGCTCGAAAAAATATTTCCAGATATTGTACACTCCATGTTTGGAGCACTATTGATTAGAAATTCCAAAACAAAATCCTGGTATTCGAAACTGGCTTTAAAATCTATAGATTTCTTTTTCACACCAATATTAATTGTCGGCCCTGCAAATTCTCCGGTTGAAAATTTTATAAATTTTCGGTGAACCGTATCATCTACCTGATTATTAACCAACTTTGTCAAAAAATGCATATCAAATCCTCCAAATTAATTCCTGAGAGAAGACTTTTTAATATAATCAATACCAACAAAATACATCAATTTTACGATAACCAAAAAATAATAAACACAAAAAACATTTTTGACCCTTTCTTTATTTTAACCACATTAAAAATTTATAACATTAAACCAATCCTTTAAAAAAACTATTTTTTAGAAAATTTTTATA
>NZ_JBRAKS010000017.1:0-24471 GCF_052745115.1 Candidatus Jordarchaeum sp. | reverse complement strand
TGGGTAATGCATAGGTCTTGGAAGGGGGCTTTGGTTTTTGTGGGGGACCAGGGTCTCTTCCTTTCTGGGCGGTGCTTGTTGCGCTACTCCCTTTTCGCTTCTTGGGCTAGGCGTTCCAGGACTGCTTCGTGGATGTCGGTGTACACTTCTTCGAGGGGTGGGATTTGATCCGAGATGCGGGCTATGAGTGGTGTGTTTCCTAGGCTGTATAGGGTGAATCTCTGGACGTCGAGTAGTTTTATGGCGTACTTGTAGGACACAGGCTTCCTACGTACAACTATTTTAGCCATGGCATAAATAGAATATTACTTAAAAATAGAAGAATTTTTGGACGTGCTCGAAGAACACAAAACATTAATAAAAGACCTGTATTAATTGGCTTAATACATTAAGCTGGGGTGTGAATATGAGTAGCAATGAAAATAAGTTGATATTATGGTTCGAAGAGGTAGGAAAAGAAGATATGCACAAAGTAGGAGGAAAATCTGCTAATTTAGGCGAACTGATAGTGAAGGCTAAGGTGCCAGTCCCACCAGGTTTTTCTGTTACAACTTATGCCTATAAAAAATTTCTTGAAGATACGAAAATAAAGGATAAAATTTTCAAAATCCTTGAAAAAATAGACGTTAGAGACTACCAACAACTCGAGGAAGCATCGGACAAGATTAGACAAATCATTGAATCTACACCAATCCCGGAGGATATTAAAAAGATAATAATGGAGAATTACGATGAACTAGCTAAAAGAATCAATGAAAAAGAACCATTAGTAGCTGTCAGATCTAGCGCCTCAGCAGAGGACAAAGTAATGGGTTAAACCATTCTTCCTCCATTGCCAGGCGCGTCATTTGCAGGACAGCAAGAAACCTATCTAAATGTGAATAGAGAAGAATTACTTGAAGCGGTAAGAAAATGCTGGAGTAGCCTATTTACAAAAAGAGCAATAACTTATAGACAGGAGAAGGGATTCAGACATCAAGATGTACTCATTAGCGTAGCAGTTCAAGCTATGGTTCAGGCAAAATCGGCGGGAGTTATGTTTACCATTCACCCGGCAACCGGAGACCCCGCAAAAATAATGATAGAAGCGAACTGGGGATTAGGAGAAGCAGTTGTAAGCGGAGCTGTAACACCAGACACATATGTAGTAAACAAATCTGATCTAGGAATAATAGACAAGCACATTGTGACTAAAAAAATCGAATATATGTTAAATCCTAAAACTAAGAAAACAGAACATTTAGAAGTCCCACCCCAAAGACAAAACATCCCAGCCCTAACAGATGAAGAAATAAAAGCAATAGCAAAGTATGGCAAACAACTCGAGAAACATTATAACACAGCCCAAGACATCGAATGGGCAGTAGACCAAAGTGGAAAAGTGTACTTGCTTCAATCTCGGCCCGAAACAGTACACACAGGAGCTGAAGAAAAAATTACCCAGACAGCCCAATTAGAAACTACTACCGAACGAGGTATAATACTCAGAGGACTGGGAGTATCCCCAGGAATAGCGCCAGGCCCAATAAAAGTTATAATGGGCGTTAAAGATATAGGAGAAGTTAAGGAAGGCGACATTCTAGTAACCAAAATGACCACACCCGATTGGGTTCCAGCGATGAAAAAAGCAGCAGCGATAGTAACTGACGAGGGGGGATACACATGCCACGCAGCCATAGTGTCCCGAGAACTCGGAACCCCTTGTATAGTAGGAACAGAAAACGCCACCACCATTTTAGCAAAAGAGCATCAAGTAACAGTGGATGGCGGAAAAGGACTGGTATACCGAGGTATTCTAGAAGCTGCGAAAGAAGAAGCCGTAGCCGCAACTTTAGGCCCGGTAGCAATACCCACAGCCACAAAAATCTATGTGAACCTATCAATACCAGAAATCGCAGAAAGAGTTGCAAAACAGACACAAGCAGATGGCGTAGGATTACTCAGAGCAGAACATCTAATGATAAACATTGGAAAACATCCAAGAAAACTGATAGAGGAGGGTGGAGAACAAGAAATGATAGAACAGTTTGCAGAGGGTATTAGAAAAGTCGCAGAAGCTTTTAGCCCTGGTCCCGTAGTTTATAGATTTCTAGACTTTAAGCCTGATGAGTTCCTGGCATTGGAAGGAGGAAAGAAGTATGAAGAAGATGCAGGGCATGTCGGCCCAAATCCGATGATAGGTTATAGAGGGCAATTTAGATACGTAAAAGAGTCGGATGTTTTTCGGCTTGAGTGTAGAGCGATAAAAAAAGTTAGAGATACGTATGGACTGAAAAATCTTTGGGTGATGCTGCCTTTTGTCCGGACCTTGGAAGTTTTTAAAAGTGTAAAACAGATTATGAAGGAAGAAGGGCTGGACCCGGAATTAGATTCAGACTTTCAGACCTGGATTATGGTTGAAGTCCCAAGCAGCGTGTTGCTAATAGACAAAATTTGCCAAGAGGGAATCAATGGAGTCAGTTTTGGTACGAATGATTTAACGATGTTGATTTTGGGAGTGGATAGAAACGATGCTAGTGTTCAGGAGTTGTACGATGAGCGTAATTTGGCCGTTTTACGTGCAATCGCATATACCATTAAGATATGTAAGAAGTATGGAGTAACCACCTCCATTTGTGGTCAGGCGCCTAGTGTGTACCCTGATTATCTAGAGTTTCTGGTCCGTTTGGGTGCTACAAGTATTAGTGTGAATCCTGATGCAGTTGTGTTCTCTCGACATATGGTTGCTAAGATTGAGCGTAAGTTATTATTGGAAAATGTTACGGGGCCTTCGCGTATCCGTGTGGGTAAGAACTTTATGGATGAGGTTGAGTTCTGGAAGTTGATTGAGGACTAGCAAATATCCCAATCTCCTATTATATTGTGTCTTTACCGAATGAGGACGATTATATTATAAAAAGTAGAGATATGGGAAATCTTAATATGGTAATCTGTTTTCTAGTTTTGTGAATTACATAGAGGTGAACGAATTGTCTAAGAGACCGGCAAAATGCTATACCAGAATTGATCGACCGCCGTATACTAGAAGAGAATATGTACGTGGTGGACCTGACCCGAAAATAAGGATTTATGATATGGGTAATCGTGAAAAAAAGTTCGATCTGAGAGGCGAACTTATTATTGAGGAAAGGTGTCAGGTTAGCCATAAGGCACTTGAGGCTCTACGTATCTCGATTAACAGAAACCTTACAAATAAGATGGGAAAAGATGACTTCCATTTTGTCATACATGTAAAACCCTTCCACATTATTAGAGAAAACAGAATGATGGCGTTCGCAGGTGCAGATCGTTTACAAGACGGAATGCGCCGAGCTTTTGGTAAACCTGTGGGTCGTGTAGCCCGTGTACGCGATGGACAAATTATTTGCAGTGTTTGGACGAATGATTCGGAGAAGAACAGGGAATTATTAAAGAAAATTCTTAATATTGGTGGCATGAAACTTCCTAGACCCGCCAAAGTTAGGCTTATGGCTGATCTAAATAAAGATTAGTGATTATCTTTTTCTACTTAATTTTGAATCTTCCTAATTCTTGAACTATTTTTCACTATTTTTTGTAATATTTTTATCTCAGGATTTTCCATTCCTTATCGGTGTAAATTTTACTAAATTCAGGACCCACAGCACCTATGTATTTTGAACCAGGTTTGCTAATGTATCCAGTATCTTCTTGATCCATTGTATGAAGCACTAATTGGGCTATCCGAGTTCCAGGATACAGCGCTAAATCAGCTTCCCCCAAATTAACTAGCTCTAATGTTAGTGCTCCTGCAAAGCCGGGACCTACCATTGTTGCCGTTGCTATGATTAGTCCAACGCGACCCCATGAGGATCGCCCGATTACGTATCCTAGAAGGTCGTTAGGTAACTTTATGTATTCTAATGTGCTTCCTAGCACGAATTGGTGGGGTTGAAGGATAAGTTTTCTTTTGTAACCGATATGGATTTTGTCTTGATATTGTTCTATTTGTGATTCGATATCTTCCTGTTTTGGGTCTAGGAGATGATATTTGGTCCTCTTTGTTATGATAAATTCTGTTCCTAGTCTTAGATCTATTGAGCCATGAGCAATTTGATTTTCATGACTAATCATTGGTGATATAACTAGTCTTTTCTTAGGGTCTTCATGAAAAAGTCTTTCCATTATGCTCTTTGTTGAAAGTATGGTCATTTTAATCCCCTTTCATCTTTCTATGTATTTCGCTCAGCTCTATGGATTTTTGTATTAAACTATTAAGTTTAATATCTACTTGACTTTTTTCTTCACGAGTTTTAGCATTAAGAAGTTGATATACATTATCAATTTGTGTTAGTTTTAATATCCAGCCCGCATTTAGAATGGAGATTATTCTTGCGGGGCGACTAATTTTATTTTTAAAATCTAGAATCTCGTTTGGGGGTATGAAGTTCAAAAGCGAAGAAACTAAAAAAGGAACTTCTTCTTCGAAAATTTGTATTGAATATTTCTTACCCTTAGTTAAATTTTCTATTTTCATTTTAAGTTTTGGAATTAAATCGAGTAACTTTTTCTCTATACCACTTGTTTCATATTTTGCATATTCTTCCAATTTTTCAATTTCTTTCCTTATTTCCTCATTTTTTATATAATTCGATTTTTTTATTTCTTCTAACATAATTTTTAAACGGGTTTTTAAAGGCACTCTCAATCTTAAAGTATTTGCATGAAAAATGTATTTGGAAAAAGCGAATAGATAAGATGGCCCAAACATGTGAATCGCTAATAAATCTGAGGCAATGATTATAATCCAAAATTTTATACTTTCCAGCGCTTGTTCAACATTCAAAACGCTTTCTAGTTCGTTCTCTCTAAATTTTAGAATATTATTTGGTTGGGGAATTTTATAAAAATTGGATAAAATTTCGTTCTTTATTATATCTGGAAAGATTTTATTGTGCTCAACTATATAATTGCCAATTTGGTTTGCTATTAGGCAATTCAAAAGTATATTTTCTTTTCCCAATAATGGAAGCAAAAAAAGCAGAATATGTTGAGGAGAATCCTCATCTAGATTTTTCATTTCTTCTTTATCTAAAGCGTTTTTTAATATTACTTTCAAGGTGGCTAAAAGATTTATATAAGAAAAAATGTTTTCACCTTTAAGACTTACAATTAAATGTACATCTCCTTGAAATTTTTTAATTACGTTTTCAAGGATGTAAGAGGTACTTGGAGGAAAATGCCTTATGCTTGACGCTTCTATAAATTCAATTATCTTACATATAAATGAGATGAGATAACTGTATCTTTCAGTAATGGTTTCAATCATGCGAGATGATTGTTCTCGACTTTCAAGAGGCAATTCATTTATAAATTCCAGTTCCTCTAGCATGGAAATTAACGCTCTGTACAATATTGAAGAGGTTTTTAATAGTAAGTTTATGGCTTTTTCTTGTGCATCCGTAGGAAATTCTTCTGATTGAAGTCGACTTAATACGCGTTTTTGTGATAAAATTTTTTCTATTTCGAATTCTATGGCCTTTCTGGCATCAACACATTCTTTTAGATACTCAAATGTTTTGAAATATTTGTTACTCTCTTCTAAAGTCTTCCTGCCGATTCTACTAAAAAAATTTATGATAAGATTCAAATCTTTTTCATTAATATTATTTTTAATTATCATGCTTTCTAATACTTTTATCATAGTGGAAATTTCAGTTGTGAAAGTCTTTTCATCGAAATTAGATAGTGCGAACAACGCAAGGCGATGGATTATTAAATTTTTAATTATTCCTTCTTCAACCACTCTGGGCGGAAAATTTTCTTTCGATTTCTTAACCATTTTAAGAAGTTTTAAGGCTTCCTTCAAAACTTCTTCATCTAATGGAAATGATTTAAATTTAGAGCTATAAATGGATTTCACAATTTTGTCGGAGAGAAAACCGATTTCAAATAAAATTGATAATTTAGATAACTCATTTTGATCCATCATTTTGAAGCACCATAATACTAAGAGATATCTTTGTGTAAGGATTAATTTATTAATTTCTTAGTCAATGCAATTCAATTTTTTAATTTGATTTATTAACTCTTTTTATGTTATGTATTTTTTGATGATAAAAATGAATGTATTCTCCGAAGAACCCCTATTAGAGTATGAATTTCCCGTCCAGAAACAAAGGCCCTTGAAATAACATTGTGAAAAACTCTTTCTGCAATTTTATTTTTAAAGGAAGAATAATTAATATCTTTTAGAATAAGATGAAAATACTCTAACGCCTTCTCTTTTTCCAATTTTGAAGAGGCTCTTGGGGCCCCTTTTTTCTTATACCTTTGGCTCTTGAAAATTTCGTAAAATATAATTGCGGCAGCATGTGAAACATTCAGTGTGGAATAGCTTGAAGCAGGAACTGTTACAATAACATCCGCTTTATCTAATTCCTCGTTGCTTAAACCAAAACTTTCTCGTCCAAGCAGTAAAGCAATTTTTCCACTAACATTTCCCAATTTTTCTGTTAGCAACTCAGGTGTTATGGTGGTTCTAAGAACATTATAGTTCATACCGGTTTTTGCTGTTGTGCCCACTATAAAATCAACATCTGAAACTGCCTCCTCAAAGTTATTGACTATTTTCATATTTTTGAGAACATCTACACCATGCATTGCGCGCACTTCGGCTTCAAATATATTTTCAAATTTTGGGCTAACAAGTACTAGTTCCCCCAAAGCAAAATTTTTCATGACGCGCGCAATTGCACCGACGTTTCCAGCGTTTTCCGGTTCTAAAACAATCACTTTGATTTCTAACAATATTACCAACTACTTCAATTTGTATAAAACTGAACAATATCATTGTCTTCAAGCATATGATCTAATCCCACTTTTTCACCTTCATGCTTTACAGATTTCCCAAAGATTCGAGCATACTTGAAATTTTTAATGAAACGCGCATGAAGCCTTTTTGCTAAATCTTCAACACTAGCACCCTTCTCTAGAACAAGTGGTTTATCTGAAATAACATTACCAGGTTCCCGAGTGTAAAGCCGAATAACTCCTAGTGATTTGAATATACCCTCTTTAAAATCCTCAATGCCCTTTTCTTTTAAAATAGATATAGGATAAATTTTAAATTTTTGACCATATTTACCTACTAGTTTTTTATAATTTTCTGAAGACCCAGGTAAATCCCCCTTAGTGGCAACTATTAAGGCATCCTTGTAAACTACGCTTGTATCCAAAGCAAGCTCAACATCATCTAAAGAGATTTTATTCCATATTCGAACAACTGCATTAACAATATTTTTTTTATTCAAAAAATTTTTAATTTCCTCCGGAGTCCCCTCAAAAAATTGAGTCCCCATTATTTGAATTCCACCACTCCCCGTTTTTTTTACCTCAACCGGAGGAGGATCTAAATTTAGCAGAATTCCAGCCGATTCCAACTCGTTCAATATTATTCTAACTTGTTCCAAAACATCTTGAGACAAATCAGTAACCAAAACCACAGAGTCAGCATTTCTAATGGTGGAAAGCATTTGAGGACCATTCTCACTACCACTACAACCATCAAATAGTGCAGGAGATTCAATAATTTGTATAGGAACTGAATCAAAGTCCAGAATTCCCACTTCGGGATTAATTGTTGTGAAAGGGTAATCACCCACTTTGGACTTCGCTCCCGTTAGATGGTTCAAAATTGTGCTCTTCCCGGCATTTGTTAAACCAACTAAAATTACCTGGCCTGCTCCTTGCTTCTTGATGCTAAAAACATGCACCCCCCCAGATCTTCTCATTTTTTCCCTCTCAATTTCAGCTCTAAGTTTCGCTAATCTTTTTTTGAGCTGATTAACGAATTTCTCGGTTCCTTTATGCTTATCCATACGCTGCAATAATTCTTGTATGGCAACGATCTTCTCTTCCCTAGTTTCTGCCTCTTCCAATTTTCTAAGGGCTACTTGAGCCTCAGGATTCAAATTAATCGGCAAACCAGACCCTCTAGGACCATAATAATTTTAACAGTGAAAAGTCTTTAACTCGATATTAAAATAAAAAATGTTACATTTTTAAACATGTCTAAATCAGTGTTCAAACCATACGTACTCTTTTGAGATTAATTAAAACCAAATTCTCAAAGAAAAATTTCTTTTCTGCTTTCTTTTCAAATTTAAAGCCTTTATTTTCAATAGAAGATAGAGTTTTTTCTATGCCAGATAATGATGACAAAACCACCTGCAGTTGTCCATCGTCTTCTAAAAAATTATCAAATTTAGCGAGAAATTCGTTGATTATCTCTCTTCCGCTCAATCCCCCATCCCATGCCTTTTCAAGCATATCTATATTCATATTATTCTCATTTTTCTCAGCCTTTGAGATTGGCAGATAAGGCGGATTAAAAAGTATCAAACTGAATCGTTCATCAGGTTTTAAAGCGCTCCATAAATCGCCTAGGCGAATTTCAACATATCCTTCCATTTTATTCAAATTAACATTCATTTTCGCATTAGCAACGGCCCTTTCAGAAATATCAATACCTACTACTTTTTTGGCTCTGCTTCCTGCAATAATAGCCAAAATGCCACAGCCAGTACCCATATCAAGAACATAATCATTTTCAGACACAATCAAATTGTCTGCAATTAAGAAGGAGTCTTCTGAGGGTTCATAAACATCTTCAAAAACTAGAAATTTAAAGCCTTGATAATCGAAACTTTTCATAATTTAACTATTCTCCAAAGCTATTAGAATATTTGCAATTTCCTTTATTTCTTCTGGAGTTAGGTTCCTCACTCTTTTTTCAAAAATTTCAGGGAAGGATTCCATTTTAGTGAATTTGAAGTATTTATTTTTCTTATTTTTAATATATGATTTTATACCGTGTTTTGCCTTTTTATTAGGATGCATAAAAAGAAAACGCACTACTTCAAAAAAGACTTCTTCATTTAGAATTTCGAAAGGAGGAGGTTTAGGTTTTAACATAATAATTGCGGATTCTACTTTTGGGGGAGGGTAGAATGCGGTTCTCGGAATCGTTTCTAGTAACTTCGCTTCGGCCTTATAGTATACTCCAACAGTTATCCTGCCATAATTTTTTGACCCAGGGTTTGCAATTAAACGTTCAGCAAATTCAAGTTGATAGGTCAAAATAGCTTTTTCATACCTTGATGAAAGTATTTTAAAAGTCAAAGGAGAAGATATAGAATAGGGAATATTAGAGACAATTTTTTGAACTGGGGGGAATTCTAATTTTAAAGCATCACCAGAAATTATTTCAATATTATTAAAACTAGAAAATTTATCTTTGAGAACGCTAAGCAGATTTTGATCTTTTTCTATTGCAAAAACCCTTTTAGCCTTCTCTGCAAGAGCTAATGTTAAAGCTCCCAATCCCGCACCTATTTCCAGTACCGTATCGGAGGGGGTCAGCTCCGAGTATTCAATCTCTCTTTTAAGCAAACTTGAGTTGACTATAAAATGTTGCCCTTTTTTCTTACCTAACCTAATATTGTAATATCTCAGTAAATTTAATGTTTCAAAAAAAAGATTATTATTTGTCAACGCAATATCATTCTTGGCTAGTTGTATGTGGGCGAGTAAATAGATTATATTTGTCTTCTCCCTTTAATTCACTTAGTATTCGATTGACTATAGCTTTTTTCGGCTCTGGCATTCGAACCCGGTTATTGATATCTTCAAAGCTTTTAAAGGATTCCTTTTTTCTTTCTTCTAGAATTAGCCACATTGTTTTTCTTCCTATACCAGGAATAAGCTTTAACTGATGCATTCTCGTAGTTATGGGACGGGCATTATTAAAGAAGGATACAAATTCCTTTTCTCTAAGCACTACTATTTTTTCAATAACAAAGGGAAGTTCAGATTTGGCGGTAGGAGTAAGATCATCAAAACGGATACGCTTTTGAACATGATTAATTTTTTTACGAGAACCTTTACCAATGTAAATCCTTTCATGCAAAGAAAATGTAACTCCTTTCCTTGGAACAAGTTCCAACAATGTAAAATGCGTTTCACCAACAGCCTGAGTTATGGGGTCCCTCTGAAAAGTTGGTCTGGGATCATTTGCATAACCTTGTGGTAGATTGTCTAACACATATGCAAACTCTTCATACTTCTTGGAACTTAACATCGTTGCCTACCCCCAACCTTCCAGCATTAAGAAAAATTAAAATTATGGTTCCTCCAAAATTTTCAAAAATTCACTTAATTCCTCCTCGGTAAAAATCTTTTGCTCGTTTGTTAAAAAAACACGGAGCTCGTCAATACTTTTGGGTACCGCATTAACAATTTGAATCGCGGTACTCTCGCTTATCCCGAAATTTTCTGTTAGTTTTTTAATAATTTGTACGGATTTTTCAGCAGATAATTGTGAAAATTTGGTAGCATAATCTAAAGTTACACGTTGAAAGTAACTTAACTCTCCTTTTGAACTGCGTTCCTCCAAAATTTTTTTAACCTCTGCTAAATTTAGAAGTCTTTCCTTTAAAATTTTAACAGGCAAAAAACTTACCTCCCTAGATAGGTCTCAAATGCTCAGGCCTGGAAATGAGTATTTTACTACTGTTTCCAATTTTAACAGAAACCACGTAAGCCTTCCCACGCCTTTCTAATATTGTTCCAACTCTCCCATGAAACCTCTTATGCGGCTGACCCTTATGAATACTGGGATCAATTATTATACTAACCTTCTCCCCGGGCTCATATGTTCTCAAAATCCGACTCAAAGGCGGAAGCCCACGTTCCCTAACATGCTTCTTAAGCAAATTTCGAGTCCCAGTACGATAACCCTTCGATTTCTTCATAAACATCACGCTACTCTACAAATGTAACCGTAACGATAAAAAAAGTTTTTCCTATTACCTATTAAAATTTACGTAATATCAAAAGAAATCCAATTATAATGCTCAATAATCGTGTTTATTAGATTTTTTGCTTCTTATCCTCCATGGAACTAAAAATTAACGATAAATTTAATTAATAAAATAAACATAAATAAGTATAAGCGCCGAGGACAGGATGTTCGTGACGCGATCTCAGTCTTTGTCATCTCGAACCTGCTCATGGAGAGACCTGGGTCAGACCTCTTGACCATCAAGTTAACAGCCTGACGCTCTACCAACTGAGCTACCTCGGCATCCTTCGAGAAAAAAAGGTTGTATTAATCCCTCTTAAATATTTCTTTTTTAAAATTTTTTACTCAAGAGTGAATCTGGGGAAAAGTTTTTTAAGTTTAAGTTTTAAGAAACTTTTGCAATACTATACATAAAAAGCATACTGGACGAATAAACAATGGTACAAAAGGCCAGAATCAGACTCTCGGGTACTAATCCCTTAAAGCTGGATAATATTTGTAATCAAGTCAAGAGCATTACACAAAAGACAGGAATTCGAATGTCAGGCCCAGTACCTCTTCCAACTAAGAGATTAAGAGTTCCTGTACGTAAAAGCCCTAGTGGTGAAGGAAACGCAACTTGGGAGCGGTGGGAAATCAGAATTCATAAAAGATTGATTGACCTTGATGCCGATGAAAGAACGCTAAGACAGATTATGCGTATTCGAGTACCAGAAGATGTCTATATTGAAGTTGAACTTTTATAAAATTCCAAGGATATAGATTTTAGCTTTTATTAATTTAAATTTTTAAAATATTGTTCAACACTCTTTTCTTCAAAATACTAGTTCTAGCATTCCTTATTCTATTATAAAAATATTATTTTTCTATGCTACAATCTTAACCTATTTCTAAAAAGTGTATAAAAGGTAAAAGGTAAAAAACAATACATAAAATAAGATTAATAAAGATAAAGATTTTATTGAAAAATTGTTTAGTTTATAAATAAAGAAATGAGAAAAAAATAATAGAATAGGTTAAAAGGCAGCTATCGAAATTAAAGTAATAATTATGTAATAAGTAATAATTGATTGATAATAGAGTAAAGGGGTTTAGAATGGAAGAAAATATAAAGAAGGGGAAATGGTCTTTTATTAAGGACCCAATTTTTGGCTACATAAATATTTCATATGATGAGAAGAGAATAATTGACACAGAACCTGTTCAAAGATTACGACGTGTCAGGCAATTGGCTGGAAGCGAATATGTTTATCCTGCGGGGGTACATACAAGATTTGAACACTCTCTAGGGACAATGTACCTAGCGGAACAATTAATAAATTCTTTAGCACAAAAAGCAGAGATCACTCTAGAAGAAAAAGCCATGGTGAAAATCGCAGGGCTCCTTCATGACGCAGGTCATGGCCCCTTCTCACACATATTCGAAGCCTTATTAATAAGACATCTAGAAAAAACCCATGAGGATTTCACCACATGGATAATCAAAAACTCTGAGTTAAGTGAGGTATTAAACAATCTAGGTTTAAATACTGACAAAATCGCTAGACTAGCCGTAGGAAAATTAGGAAAAAAAAGGCGATTATTTTTAGATCAAATTATCGTTAGCGCAGTAGATGTCGATAAATGCGATTACTGTATAAGAGATAGTTATCACACTGGAGGCGATTTTGATTCTATTGACATTTTCCGTTTAATTTACACTATGGATATTCTAAACGAAAACCTTGCAGTGAACTTGAATTCCATATCGACTCTAGAAACCTTTTTTATTGCCCGTTTAGAACTTTTTAAAACCATTTATTTCCACAAAGCGTCCCGCGCAGCTCAAATCATGCTAGAAACAGCAATGGAAAAAGCAAATGAAGAATTAGGATTTATGAACTTCGACTCAGTTGACGACTATATAAAATTAGACGATTACACCATGTGGTCAATGCTAAATCAATGTAAGGCTTCAAGTAATATCATTAATTGTTTAAAAAAGAGAATGCTGTTAAAAGTTGCTTACGAAAGAATCTCTTTTGCAAAAGACGAAGCCTTCTCAACCATTATAACCAAGGATAAGGTGCGTCAGCAAATAGAGGAAGAAATCGCTGAAAAAGCCGGAGTTGAAAGAGAAAAAGTCTACATAGACGTACCAACACTGCCATCAGTACCCTACCATCACTCAATAAGCCTAGAACCAATGGAAATCCCCATATTCCAAGTAACACGAGAAAGAGAAAAAATCCCACGCAACCTCTCAGAAGTCTCAAACACAGTTGAATTAATGAAAGGCTTCCTAAACATCATAAGAGTATACACGGACAAAGATAATAGAGATGCGGTAGCAAAAGCCACAGAAAAAGTTCTAGGACTCCCTTATAGTGCAAAAATCTCATACTAAATCAGCAATAAACATCAACCTCAATAATCAAAAAAAGAAATTTCAAGACATTCTTTTAAGAATAAAAACAGAGTTACCACCACTGGGCGAGTATAAAAATTTCAGTAAAAAAAGTTTTTTAGTAACAATTAATAATAAAGACAGCAATTTGATGTATTATTCGAACCTTAACATAATGAACAGAGTTGGTGGTAAATAATGGAAATAAAAATCGTAAAAATAGAATTACCAAAAGACAGCCAAACAATTTTAGGACAATCACACTTCATCAAAACAGTTGAAGACATCTTTGAAGCTCTAGTAAATTCGGTACCGAACATCAAATTCGGCATTGGCTTCTGTGAAAGTTCAGGAAAATGCCTAGTAAGATACGACGGAACCGATGACGAACTAAAAGAAGCCGCGGCTAAAAACGCACTAAATCTGGGTTGCGGCCACAGTTTCATAATCTTCATGCGTGACGCATATCCAATAAATGTTCTAAATGCTCTAAAACAAGTACCAGAAATCTGCAACGTATACGCAGCATCAGCCAACCCCATAGAAGTTATAATTGCGGAAACAGAGCAAGGCAGAGGAATACTTGGAGTAATCGACGGATCCAAATCAAAAGGTATCGAATACGAAGAAGACATAAAATGGAGAAAAGAACTACTAAGAAAAATAGGATACAAAAGATAGAAATTGATTTAGGTTTTACTAAAAAAATTATTATAAATTCGTTAATCCCGACGCAAAGGAATGGTGACCCATTGAACTTGTAAAGAAACAAGAATATCTCCTAAAATAACATACTTTGAAAATAATGATAAAAAAGGCGCCAAAAATACAAGACAACAGAATCCATCTCAAAAACCAAAAAAATTGAAATAAAATAAGAATAGATTTTGAATGATATCATTTTTTAATATCGAAAAAAGATTGCATGCTTTAACAGAGGAAAGCCTATACAAAAAAGTATCTACTAATGTTGAATAAAATTAGGTGGCGCCGGGTGTGAGATTTGAACTCACGCGGCGGAATTGCGGCTAAACTAGTGTCCGCCAGTAGGTTTCATGTCTGAACCCGCTTTAGTGGTCTTAATTAGATCTCGAGCTTCTGCAACATCTCATGATTGAGCTTATTTCTACCGCCGTACCATTCCCATTTCCACACCGAACCGTGTGGTGAATCTTGGCTAACCCGGCTCCAATTTTGGTTTTAATAATAATTTTCAAGAGTTGGTCTAAGATTTAATCATATATTAATTTGTTGTGCCTTGTGAAAATATTGGACAAAACATCGGTTAAATCTGTGCTCTACATATACTTGTAATGTTTTTATCTTGCTCCTGATATAAGATCAATTTTTGTGATTATTCCTACGATTTCGCCTTTGTCTATTACTAATACCGCCGAGTTTCCGCTTGCAAGTAGTTGGTTTACAACTTCTATTTTTGTTGAGGGGCTTACGCTGGGGAAAGTTTCTTCCATGATTTCTTCTACTGTTTTTTGGAAAATTTGTTGTCCTTTGGATAGGTGTTGAACAATAGTCTGATCATTTATACTTCCTATGGGGTGTCCCTGTTTAATGACAGGAAGCTGGGAAATATCCTTATTTCTCATTAGTTCTGTGGCTTCAAGAACTTGAGCGTCCGCATTAATTGTTATCACGGGGGAAAACATTATGTCTTTTGCTGTTGTGGATTCTTTGTTTGCTGCTTGCATGGCGTTTAAAATTTTTTGTAATGTTGATAGGCGGGGGTCTACTGAGCCGCTTTCAATTCTAGCTATGAGGGATTGGCTTACACCTGCTTTTTCTGCAAGTTCAGTTTGGGTTAATCCCACCTTTTTTCTTAATCTTTTAACATCATCTGCTGTTGGAAGCCGAAACAATATAACCCACCTAACCCAAAAAAATAGCTCTAAAAATAATGGGAATATTACCCTTAAGAATATTACCCATAAGAATAATAAGTGCAGTTTTAGAATGCTCATTAAACGTATGCTTGCATTTTGCAATTAAATAGGACTTGTTTTATTTTATAAAGAAATTAGATTTAGCGGGCTAATAGCAGATAAAAATTATATAATCCTAGCAACTGCTCCAAAAGTGGAGAAATAAAGAAAAGTGAAAGACAATCTAATGGTTGATTTTCTTGAAAGCTTCTTGCGAAATTAATTGCACCGGTATTGTACAAGGCGTTGGCATGAGGCCTTTCGTTTATAGAATTGCTGTTAAGTGGGGACTTACCGGATATGTCCTAAATCTTGGTGATGCAGGGGTCCGTATCGTAGTTGAGGGTGAAAGGACCGTAATAGAAAATTTTATTCGAAACCTAGAAACAGAAAAACCGCCCATGGCGAGGTATGAAAAAATAGAGATAAACTGGAAACCCTACCATAGACGTTTTAAAAATTTTAATATACGGAAAAGCTCGAAGGAAAGCGTTCTTAAAAGCTCCTATATACCCCCCGATATATCAATCTGCAATAATTGCCTAATCGATATTCTTAATCCTGCGGATCGCCATTATAATTATGCCTTCACCTGCTGCGCAGACTGTGGCCCTAGGTTCACATCAATCATCGATTTACCCTATGACAGAATGAGAACTACCATGAAAAAGTTCCCCCTATGTCCTGACTGTGAACAAGAATACAAAAATCCCTTAAATAGAAGATACCATGCACAAGGTATTTGTTGCCCAATATGCGGACCAAAGTTAACACTTTATGACCGAAAGGGTAACCGAATTGATTGTGATAATCCGGTAACAGAAACAGCAAAACTAATTGAGGAGGGAAAGATTCTAGCAATAAAAGGAATTGGAGGTACACACCTCGCCACCCTCACGACTGATGATGAATGTGTACTTGAATTGCGTAGGAGAAAAAGAGAAAGAAAATTCAAACCGTTTGCGATAATGTCTCTAAACCTTGAAAAAGTTCGAGAATATGCGATAGTAAATGAATACGAAGAAGAAATAATTAGCTCATTTCGACGCCCAATAGTTATACTCAAAAAATTTGAGAATTATGATTTATCTGAGTGGATAAGCCCGGGGCTTCACAATGTCGGTGTAATGCTTCCGTACTCCGGATTGCATTATCTGCTTCTACAACAGATTGATGATCCAGCAGTTGTTATGACAAGTGGTAACGCAACAGACAACCCCATGGCCATATCAAATAATGAAATAGTTTCACAGTTAGGACACCTAGCCGACTATTTTCTACTGCATGACAGAGAAATATATCAGAGAGCCGATGACTCAGTCCTAAGAGTAATCGATAGAAAACCAAAAATAATCCGCAGATCTCGAGGCTACGTACCAGAACCAATAGAATTAAATATTGAACATAAAGGAAAAGGAATTCTGGCAGTAGGCCCAGAACTAACAGCCACCGTAACAGTGATGAAAAAGAACAGATGCTTCCCAAGCCAACACATAGGAGACTTGTCAGGAAACCTAGAAACCATAGAGTTCCACAAAAGCATAGTAAACCAGATGTTAAAATTAACCCTCGTAGAACCAGATGTGGTTGCCTGTGACCTACACCCAGACTTCTATACAACAAAATACGCAGAAGAATATGTGGACATACACAATACAGAACTTGTCAGAGTCCAACACCACCACGCACACGCAGTAAAACTAATGGCAGAAAACAACATCAACGAACCAATAATATGCATAACCAGCGACGGAGTAGGATACGGAAGAGACGCAACAATTTGGGGCGGCGAAATCCTATTATCATCATATAAAACCATGGAAAGATTAGCGCACCTAAAACCACAACCCATGCCTGGAGGAGATGTTTGCACCAAATACCCCACACGAATGCTAACCGCAATACTCAGCCAAGCAATACCCGAAAACGAACTCAGAGACATAATAAAGAAAGGCTATCTAGACGGTTTCAAATACGGCCAACAAGAAATCGATTTAGTTTTTAAACTCCTAACGAAAAAAGACTACATCACAACCACAAGCTCCGGAAGAGTACTAGACGCCATCTCAGCCCTCCTAAAAATATGCCAGAAAAAAACGTATCAGGGAGAACCCGCCATAAGACTCGAATCAATTGCCGCAAAAGGAAAAGACACTGTAAAAATCACTCCAGAGATAAATAAACACAATGGAAAATACATATTCGACACGACAAAATTACTAAACGACATCCTAGAAAAAATAAACCAACACAAAATCCAAGACCTAGCAGCATCAGGCCAAAGAGCTTTTGCAGAAGGACTAGCACAAATGGCAGTAAAAACAGCACAAGAAACAAGAATAAAAAACATAGGATTCACCGGAGGAGTGGCATACAACGAAGCCATAACAAAAATAATAAAAAAAATAGTAAAACAAAACAACTTAAACTTCATACAACACCAAAAAACCCCACCAGGAGACGCAGGAATCAGCATCGGACAAGCAATCATCGCAGCTGCAAAAGTAAACGACATCTGAAAAAGAAATCTTTTAATGATATCATATTTTAATAAATAATTAGGGGAGAATTAGATGCCATCAAAAAATGAGGACAGCTCAGAAAAACAAGACATCGAGAAAGTTAGAGAATATGTTGGAGATATATTAGCGGATCCTATCGTTAATAAATTGTTAAGTTCATCTAATATTACATCCATTCAATTTGAAACGCTTCTCATTAATTTCCTACTAGATGAAGGCGCTGGTAAACCTGTAAAGTATAAGATTAAAGGATTCCTAAGGGCCCCTAGCAAGAAAAGGCGATTTCGCGGACCACTAAAGACAAAAGGAGTCACACGCGGGGCCTTCAGAAGAGTCCTAGGCCAAGCTTGTGCCAATGTGATAAAATCAATATACTCTCTTGTACTATTAGGCTATGTTGGCATCCTAGACAGCCCAAGCCTACACACCTATCTCGACATGTCCAACATCATAAGCAATTACATGGAACAAATGGAACTAAGCTACGGAAAAGATCAAAGCCAAGAGAAGAAAACAGCATTGAAAATACTAGAAAAAAACCTATTAGATATGATCCAAAAATACGCAGATCCCTTCTTTCTAGCAGGACGCAGCGAATAAAACTTATCTGATCTTAATGATCAACCTGTTTAGATATCTGAAAAAGATAGATAAAAAAAGATATCAATATATCAAATATGTTGGATATTGTCTACTAGCTGCGGGGTTTGTTCAGCTTTACATGCTCTTAAAAATTGAAGATATACGGTATTGAACGATTTAGGACCTTTTGGCTAAATTTTGATTTTGCTCATCTAGTAACTCAAAGAATTTGAGAGAATCAAGTTCGTTTTTAGAAAATGCTTTTCCCATTTTTTCAAGAATGGCTATTCTACAAAAAACTGTAGCGCCCTTTTCCCCGAATTTCTCTTTTAACAGTTCTAGATAACTGCTAGGCATTCTTACATTAAAATTTGTGTCAAGCAGAGTTATAGGATCCTTCCTAGTGTAACGGTAGAAGACTTTTTCAACAACCTTAACTCCATCAGATTCATACACACGTTCAACCGCTGTTTCACTTCTACCTCTTTCATCGACTGTATAAGGTTCAGAAACGTCTTCCACTTTTTCTTTCAGGGCTTCCTGCTCCCGAGCTTTTTCAGCAATTTTGGTAAGCCTAGGCATGATGTCAACTCCCGAAATCCTTTTTCTGATATCCTTGATATGATATCAATTATTAGTAATCTTTTTAAGATATCTTTCATAAGGTCTCTTATTAAGATATCCTTTTCAGATGCTTTTTTATTAATCCACAAGCTTTTCTACTGGAGGTAGGGCCTCGATCATTTCTTTGGTGATCATTTCGCTACGGCCCTCTTTGAAGTTTGAAGCTGCTATAAACACGCTCTGGTTACAAAGCAGGCGTATATCTCGTCCAACGCCATGAGCCTTCTCCGTTAAGACAGGAATAGTATCTTCTTCGAAAGGATAAATTTCAAAATTGCTCTCATTAAAGCTTCCCAATTTTCCACTTGCCCAGTATAGTCTTCTTCCGATAAATTCTCTGACTTTTTTTTCATCCAATCTTTCAAACTCGATTTCCCAGCAGCGGTCATAGAGGTGAGGAACCCCTGCTTTTAATCCCAAGGCATGGGTTCTGGTTCCCGTGAGTATCAGCATACATATCATCTGATCCCTGCTTTCAGGGTTCAGGGCATTTTGCTTTAATTCGTTTAATTTGTCCTTGGATAATTGATATCCTGCGGAGCTAGCAAATTTCTTAAAATTAGATTCCTCGTTCAGAAAATAATTATTAGCATCCTTCTGAGTTAAGTCACCCAGCTCTTTAATCTTAATAAAAACCTCTGAATCGTTATCTCCAAAATCATCAATAAAAATCAAAGTAGTCCGGTTCGTCAAAAGAAAACGCACCATAATATCCTGTTTAATCAAAGTGTAAATGTCCTCAGCACTCATTCTGCTTTTATACTTCACACCCAACTTTTGAGCTATTACCTCCCCCATCTGACGCACAAATAACTTACTCTGATTCACTACTATAGGGTGAAATAGGTACTCCGGATCCCCTTGCTTTGCCAAGTAAGCAAGATCATTAAAAATTAGCTCCAAAAGCATAGTCTTACCCATGCCCGGCTCCTCACTCGTAACAAGAAGATGCCTTTCCTTTGCCTTTATGTAATCATCAATCTCCAAAATAACGTCTGTGGAAGCAACAAAAAGCTCAGGGTCACTTAAACGAACCTTAGAAAAAGGATTCCACTTCCAACCAACATGACTATAATAAGCATTTCTAGCCTCTGCAACCGAAGGATAAAGCCTACCAACCACACCAAACTTATCTTCCACGAACATCACCTCTAAACCAAACAAGCCCACAATAAATACCAACAAACGCCCTTAGGCGAGATTCCAAGCATTTCGATGAGTGACTAAAATATCACAACAGGTGAATCACTTATACGAGTTTAAGTAAATATTCTATTATTACTTATAATTATAAAGATATCGAAATCCGATATTGATTTCAAAAAATGATATCAAAAACTAGTGCCAAAATATTGATAGACAATAAAAAAGTCTTTTAAAAATAATGGGTTGGAGAATCTTATTCATTTAGTGGTGAGTAAAAGCCCAGATTTTTTAAATCATAAATTTTAGATCATAAAACTAATTCATCTACATCATCAATCTGAAAAAACCATATAAAAATTCGCAAAATGTTTACAAAAGTGTATACATAGGGATTCCCCAACGTAAAGCACCCTATAACCGGTTTATATATAAAGAAAGTAATATCTAGAGATTCCCTGCATATTAATAACCAAAAAAAACTATTTTTTACCAAAATTTACTGAAAAAATAGCTAATAAAATCACAAAAAATGAAAAATATCAAAATTCCCAAAAAAATAACTAGTTTTAATCAGTACACCACAACAAAACGAATTATATTAATAACAAGAAAAATAATTAAGGTCGAGGTTCTGGCACCCAAATCCTAGAAGCATCCAAAAACAACTCACAAAAAATAACTATATTTTAAAAAAATACCAATTTTGATGTCAAAAAAAGTAATCAAAAAAAGATGATTAAAAGTGATATCGAGCACCGAAATAATATTCAGAACAATAAATGATAAAATAAAGTACCAGTGAGAATTTAATAAATTGGAGTTTAATCCCTTATACTTTTAATCGATACCCGAAAAATGGAACAATAGCACAATGATGCTTAAGATCTAAAAGAAATACTAGAAAATCGTAGGAAATGTTTACAAAAATGTATACATAGGATCAGTCCACCAAAAATTCCTAAAAAACACAAGCTATATAAACAGAGTATTATCCAGAGAATATCAAAATATTAGAAAAGGGAACCAAAAAACACATCACAAGTAAAAATTCCCCTAAATTTTTTCTTTTTTTGAATTATAGCGCTCCATAAAAGTAATGCGAATTTTTATTTTTGGTGTATGAGGTTCTCTATGGGGGTGAGGGAGCATACGCTCATGACACGTTCGGGTGGTGTGTTACGCCCAAACCAGCTTATGGCTGTTGCAAGTTGGTGCGGGGTTGCGAAGTACCTGTTGTTCAGCAGCTTCTTCCTCTCAAAGTTCCACCACTGATCCTGGGGTGGAGGTCGGGGGAATAGGTTGGCAGAAACCTCAAATCTACCTGGGGGTGGTTTTAGAGAAAGGATTCCACCTTCTCGGATTTATGCACCGGCAGGTTATCGGTGTAAACCCATACCCTTCCTCTGGGATACTCTCGGATTATCCTTCTCAGAAACCGGACGAAGGCCGAGGCTTTAGCTTCCCCGGTGGTCATCTGGATCAATCTCCCCTCAAGTGGATTCACAGCCCCACAGCAGTTCATCCTCCTCCTATCGGTCTGAGGGACTTTGACCACCAGCCTCTCCCCAACGTCCACCCATAAATAACCCTTTCTTGGGGAACACTCCACCGTCATCTCATCCTAGAAGAGAGCGACGACCGAAGCGGGCTTAGAAGCCAGGTCTTGGAGAAAACGCTGGGCAAAGTTCTCCCTTTCATCCTCGTCAGCCTCTGCATACTCGATCTCCGCCTTCACGTAGCGCGCCCCCATACCTCTCAGGCACCGTCTTATGGTCTCCTGGGAAACAGTCTTCCCCCTCCTTAGGAGGTAAAGACGCAGCTACCGGCAGTCCCAAAAACTCGCGTTAACCCCGTGTCTCTTTGGATCGTTCTCCTCTTCGAGCTTCCTGTTCTCCTCTTTATCCTTCTCCGTCAGTTTTGCTATGCATTACCCACAATTATTATGGGTAATTTTTGCTCTCTAATTTTTTATCATATACGTAATATTTTTTATCGTGGGAACAAGAAAATATGCGTATCTTGCATAAAATTAGAGGAAAGCAATTACTCGTAGCACTTATGGGTAATGCATAGGTCAGTTTTGGGGGCCTTCCTCCCTTAGGCTTATCGGCAAGGTTTCTCTCAACCTGCCACCTCTCTATCCAGCGGTAGATGGTAGCCTCATCCACGCAGAATATCTCGGCCAACCGATGAGACCGTGTAACCCTTAATAAGGGCGTGCAAAGCCAGGTAGCGTACCTTCACTCTGGCGTCCTTACACTTCTTCGCCAACACCCTTAGGAGTCACTCATCACCCTTGAGAACCACCCTTATCGCCAAAACAGGTATATGACTAGAAAAAAGATTTGACTCTTTCGCTCACACTAGCCGCAAAACTTTTGAGGAGCGCTATAATTTATTATCAGCAGCTACATTGATGTCGAAAATAGATTTTTAAAATAGATATCAAAAATAGATATTGAATTCCGATATCAAACTTATGAAATCAAAAAAAGTTGCTATATTATTTTAAATTTAAACGATTTATAATTTTAAAAATAGTAGACTTTTAAAGAGGGAGTTTAGTATTCATAGTTTTCTTTTTCAGGAGATGCTTCACTTGTTGTTTCTTCTACTTGGAGTTTTTTGAGATTTTCGCTTCTTTCGGCTAGATCATCGGAGCTTAGATTAATGGATTCATATGTTTTAAGGATGTCGATCCAACTGCCGATGTAATACTTTGCGAAGTCCTTTTTTTCGGGATCTCTTTGGGGAATTGTTTTCATGTAGTTTTTGAACTCTTTAATATATTTGCTGAGGGTTTCTAGTGGTATGTTGTTCAGGAGTTGGAAAATTAGCGAGTCTTTGGAGTTTAATTCTAGAGCTTTTAACCAGCCCTGCCAGGCGATGCGGGTCCACTCGTTTTTGAATTCTCCATTGTTTATTGTGGATCTGAGAATTGAAAGAGCTTTTTTCTGGTCACCAATCTTCAGAGCATATGCTAGATTATTTAATTGTTCCAAAGTTATCACCCAATTTGTTAATAATATTTCTATGAAGACAGACTAAAAAACTTTATCAAAAAAATAATAATGATGAAAATGTTTGAGGGTATAGGATAATTTCTGTAAACATACCCCTTTTTTTCCACTGGAGTAATAGTATCTTGTTGGCTGCAATTTTTATTGAAATTTTATTGAGTTTTTAATCCAAAATGTTTGATAAACATATTTAAATAAGTGAAAAACTGTAAATAAATGGGAGGCTAGTTATATATAAATTATTTAATTAAATAAATACATTTTTATAGTTACTTTTTCCAGTGGAAATATAAGGGTAGGGGTTGATCTTAGCAGCAATGTTTTGTTTAATTTTTTGATATGATGATTTTGTTTTATTGGAACACGTGTTCTAACTTTCACAATTCTACCTCCTCCACTATCCTAAAAACTCTGCAAAAAATTATATTTTGATATTTTCTGAAAAAGGAACTATACTCTTCTGCATATTCTTCAGGAACCAATATCGCACTATCCCCCGCAGCCTCACAACCCTCATAGTCTAGCAAACCGGACTTGTACTTAACTTTCTTCTTGCTTTTAGTTTTCCAGGTATACTTGAAGCCGAACAATTCTTTATAGAATCTTATTCTCATAGGATCACTCTTTTTACCTGGAAGAATATCATAAACGTAAATATACGTAATTTGTACCCTCTTTGAAGTTTGATTTTTATTTTTTATGGAGTGTTTTTAAAATTTAATACAATGTGGATATTTTTATTAGAACACATGTACCAAACTTCCTCTCAGCATAGTATATTATAAGTTGCTTTTCGATTTCTATTTTCGATAACTGTTTTAGAAATCTAAAAATGATATCCAGATATATTATTTTATGCAGCAGGTCTTTATTGAATTTTAATAAAATGTTTGTATACGTTTCCAAAGGTAATAGGGGGTGGGCGTATGGAAGCTATTTATAATTTGTTTTAATCTCTGAATCCTTTAATGATCGCTTTTATTTTTTGGGATAGGCTGGAGTAGAATTGTTTTGTTTGAGTGTGTGTGGGGGTTCCGGTTTTTTGCTTTGTATTATCCTTTTTCACAGTTGGCGCTCTATTTGTTAATTTCTTGCTGTAAATAGGGTTTTTTAATTCTTTATTTTAGGAAAATAGCTTTTTTTTATTGTTAATATCGTTTTGGTTACTTGCCCCTTCGTTTCCACTGGAAATTGTGTTTAATATCTCTTTTTTCTTTGTTTCACTAATTGGGCTTTTGTGAATTTGTGAATGTTAAAAAATATGGAAAAATATCTTATTTTACAATATAAAGAATTATTAAGCCTTCTTTTTGATATTACTTTTTAATTATATCATATTTTTGATATTTTAGTATTTTATTTTTTTATTTTCTACTTTTTTAATTATTTTGTGGTTTTCACAGAAGTTTTATTTACAGATAAACTATATATA
>NZ_JBRAKS010000016.1:0-24633 GCF_052745115.1 Candidatus Jordarchaeum sp. | reverse complement strand
ATAAGAACATTTGCACCTAGAATCACCTTATTATCAAGCCTAAATAATGCTTAAATTTTGCAAAGAGTAGTTAAAGAGTAATAGTACGATGCACATAATTATAGTTAGAATAATTCAAATCAAGTTTGCACATTTTTCTGATCATCAGTTCAAGTGAAGGGATTAAATTGGATTTGAAGGTAAAACTGGTAGACATTTCAACCGGCAGAAAGGTTGTTCTCCTCAATAATAGTGATGCCTTGCATATAGGCGTCAGACCGCATGACCGAATAAAAGTAAAAACCTCCAAAAAAGAATTAACCGTTATAGTAAACATTACCGACTCTTACGTAAACCAGGGTGAAATAGGCATCACTCCATCGCTCAAGAAATTTTTCAATTGTAATAGCGGAGAAACAATGGAAATAACCACCACTGGAAGATCCTCATCTATGGATTACATCCATAAGAAGATGAAGGGAGAAAACCTAAACTATAAGGAAATACACGCCATTATAGGGGACATAGTAGAAGGAAACTTAAGTGAACTGGAAATAGCGGCCTTCGTTCTATCTCAACAATTCGTAGGCATGAGCTTGGACGAAATAGAACACCTAACCCGCTCCATGGTGGAAACCGGAGAAAAAATAGATTTTGATGAACCCGCATTCGATAAACATTCCGTAGGAGGAGTCCCAGGCAATAAAGTTAGCCTCCTGATCGTTCCCATAGTTGCAGCAGCCGGATTGTTGATCCCTAAAACTAGCAGTAAAGCAATAACCAGCCCCAGTGGAACAGCAGATACAATGGAGGTTCTGGCTCCAGTAAGCTTTAAAGCGGACGAGCTTCAGGAACTGGTTAAAAAAACCCGGGGAGCACTGGTTTGGGGTGGCGCATTAAACCTAGCCCCGGCAGACGATTTGATTATACAGGTTGAGCATCCTCTACGCATAGATCCGGTCTCCCAGATGATTGCAAGTATTATCGCCAAGAAGTATTCAGTCGGAGTGGACAACATGGTTTTAGACATACCAGTAGGGCCAGGAACCAAAATGGAAAACATGGAGGAAGGCGAAAATTTTGCAAACACGTTTGTGGAGATAGGGAAAAGATTAAAGATAGCATCTTACTGCGGACTCACCTATGGAGGGCAGCCCGTAGGCCACGCAGTAGGACCCGCACTGGAGGCGAAGGAGGCACTGGAGGCGTTAATGGGAGGCGGGCCAACAAGCCTTATTGAGAAATCTACCGCATTAGCCGGCTTTCTCCTAGAATTGGGAGGAGTAGCACCAGAAAACAAGGGCCAAGACTATGCCAAGGAGATACTGAGAAGTGGGAAAGCGTTGAAGAAGATGCAGGAGATCATTGAAGCACAAGGCGGCGATTCAAAAGTGAAACCAGAGGATATTTCTATAGGTGAACATGTAGCCGGCGTAGAAGCTAAAGCTGATGGATATGTGACCCAGGTAAATAATAAAAACATAACAAGAATTGCCCAAGCTGCCGGAGCCCCACTAGATAAGGGAGCAGGAGTGATTTTAAACTACAAAATTGGTTACAAAGTATCTAAAGGAGACAAATTGTTAAGCATATACGCTGAAAAGGAGAGTAAACTCCGAGAAGCAACAGTTATAGCCACAAGAAGTTACCCCATAATAGTGGAAGGCATGCTCCTACAAAAATTACCGAAATTCGGAGGGAAAATAAGTTGAAATAAAGTGAAACAGGTTTGGGAAGAACTGCGAAATTATTTAAACACGTATAAAATGATATCCAAAACCGAACTAATAGCAAGTATAAACAAGCTACTTTTCTCTATTTTCATAGAGGAGGTTAAAATAAAAAAAATATACTTACAATTAATAGCATTTTTATATGAAAAAGTATTAATACCCCACTTACCAAGTCAATAAAAGTAAAAAAATCATAATTATTATTAACCACAAGGAAATTAGGAGAAGGGTTCTATGAACAGAGATAAAGAAATCACCAACAATATTTACATGTCAGGCACCACCACCCTGGGAATCGTCTGCACCGACGGAGTGGTGCTGGCTACAGAATCCCAAGCCACCATGGGAAACCTGGTAGCAAACATAACCGCACCCAAAATATACAAAATAGCTCCCAAAATCTCAATAACAATCTCAGGCGGAGTGGCTGATTGCCAGCAAGTAGCAAAAATAATGGCCGCAAACCTGAACCTCAGAAAATATGAAACCGGAAGAGATGTGAGCGTAAAATCCGCATCCCAACTAACCTCTGTACTACTGTACCAGAACCGAATGTACCCCTACATCAGCATGCTGGTACTAGGGGGAGTCGACGAAACCGGAGGACATATCTACACATTAGACCCCCTAGGAAGCCTACTTGAAGAACCAAAATTTGGCGCCACAGGATCCGGCTCCGTCATAGCCTTCGGAGTACTAGAAGACGAATACAAAGACGGAATGACCGTAGAAGAAGGAAAAAAACTAGCCGTAAGAGCGGTCAAAGCAGCCAAAGCCCGAGATACCGCCTCCGGAGGCAGAATCCAAATACACAAAATAACACAAAAAGGAATCCAAGAAGAAATAATCGAAGAATAAACTAAAAACAAGGCAACTAAAAAACCTATCCAATACCAAACCACAAAAAAACAAATCACTCTCCCCAACCTTATTTTCAAACCCCACCACCCTTAATATAAACCAAGAAGGATTAAGAAGACAATACTACATACCTTAAACTTTTTGACGGTCTATGACGACTTCTTTTCCATCCTTCTAGAATAATATACAATGAAAAAACTTACGAGACCCATCAGAAAAAGTATCACAAAAACTATTAACAAAAAATCTTGTTGTGGCCCCGGGGGCTAAAAAGAGTTCACCATACTTGAAAACTAGCCAACTACGGTAAGCTGTAATAAAGGGTATTCAAGGATAGATTAGTAAGTGACTTATCAAATAAATCATTGCAATCAAAAATGATAATGATCCGAAAACAGTAAAGAACCATTGCACACCAGTTAAATCCTTATACTCACCTGTAGGCACTTCTTCAGGCTCCTCAACCTTCCAGCGGTAAACACCAGTCCTTCCAAGCCTCTCCTGTTCATCCACATAATGCCTAATGATGAGAGCAAAACCACTCATATACTCATTTTTTTGACTCGTTTTCTCTACCCGAGCTCATACCCCAAACCTCCCAAAAAGTATACAACATTAGGTCTATGGGATGATATTCAACCCTCCCTAATAATTAATCATAGCATATCACTTATCTTAATTGGGATTTATGCAAAATGCCATGTTATCCTACAATAATTAAAGCAAAAAAGAATCAATCAAAAAGCAAAGAAAAAAAGATTCGGGAAAGCTCCGCGTACTTACGCCTATACCAAAATAAAAAAAGAAGACTAACAACTTCAAGCAGCACGAGCCATATAATCTAAAGCCTAGAAAGTATATACTCTAGAGCCTCTTCCGCCTCCACTAACAGGTCCCAATCTTCCCTCTCCTCAGCATCGTTCCGAACCTGAACAAGCGGCTCAACCGCCCTTTTATCTTTCAATAAACTAAGCGTCCAAGCAGCATTCACCCGTACTTCACTGTCTTCATCTTTCAATGCCCTAATGAGCGGTTCCACTCCCCTCTTTTCATACATCATTCCAATAACTAGCGCTGCCTTACGACGAACAACCGCATCATCATTCAAAGCTTGGAGTAAGCACTTTATCCCAGATTCACCCAGCGCCCTTAGGATTGTCTTTGCATCACTACCAAAACCTATGTCTTCATCAAGTATGGCATTGAGCAGAGGTCTTACCGATAATTCTCCTATTTTAATCGCCTCACCCCACTCACGCTTTGCCACTAGATACAGTGCTTTCTCTATTTCATCCTTAGGCTTCCGCCCCAAACCATCGAGAGCCTTCGCCGCTGACATCCGTACAAACACATTTTTATCATTCAGTGCCTCGATAAGGTGCTCCACCGCTCTCATATCTCCTATAAACTCAAGAGATTCTGTCGCTGACTCTCGAACATAATGACTTTCATCATTTAGCGCTTGAGTGAGGTGCTCCACAGCCCTCTTATCACCTATCCATCCAAGAGCCTTCGCTGCATTACGTCGCACATCACGGTCTTCATCCTCCTTCAAGGTCTCGATGAGTGGCTCCACCGCCCTCCTTTATCTAGACTTTCCAAGATCCCAAGCAGCTGCCATACGACGATCCGGATCCTCATCCTTCAAATCCTTTAACCGATGCTTAAAAAGCTCATCCAAATCCATAACCTTTAACACCATACCTGAAGGAGCGTTCCTTTTCACATTTAATTTTGGTTCTTACCCAGAAAAATGTTTGTTTATCATTATTATTATTTAACTTTATGATTTAACTCGTTCACTGATTTTCTTTTTAGAGAAAAGGAAATAAAACATTTAGTATAAAAGTCAAAACACTAAAAATTTAGATTTCTTTACTGAAACCAATTATAAAAAAATAGATAGAATGCTCGGAAAGCACTACTAATCCAAATGAAACGGACAAATGGCGCCAAAAATAAGCAAAGAAATTCAAATTCAGCGCCAAAAACCATTAAAAAACAAAATAAAAAACACAACCCAAAAAACACACAAAGAGCTAAACAAACAAAAAGAGAAAACAGACTCTCTAATAAATAAAAGAAAAAGTAAACTTCGGGGAAGCCCTCGCACCCTTACACCCACACCAAAACACAAAAAAAGAAGACCAACAACGACAATGCAAGTGAGGGGGGAAAGCGTTCCTAATACGAGGGTTAGTCCCACGCATTATTAGTGAGCTTAGTGTGGATTGTGTGGCGTGAGGTTAAACTTCCCCAATATTATTGTTGTATTTTATTTATAAAAACTTTTTGCTTGTTTTCGGTGTTTTGTTGTTTTTGTTTTGGTTTTTTGTGTTTTTATAGTTTTTTTGTTGTAGTTAATAGTGTTTCTTGTTTTTTTATTGTTTTTTAATGGTTTTTCAAGTTTTTTAGCTATTTTTTATGATGTTATTATGTTTTTTTTGCGGTTTTTTATAGGATTATGTGTGTATTTTTGGTGTGTTACTAGATTTTTTATTGTGTTTTTGGGAAGATTTTTGTGCAGTTCTCTAATTTATTTTATTGGAGGCTTGCTTTCATGTTTGAGGACGATACGCCCTTGTCGCTTTTTAGCAGTGTTAGTGAAGATTCCAGCTCCGGTTCTGGTGGAGGTTCTGGTGGTAGGTCTGGTGGAAGTTCTGATTCTGGTGGCGGTTCTAGTTCTGGTTCTGTTGGTGGTGTTGGTGGTTCTGGGGGTGGAGGCTCGGGTAGGGGTGATGTTTTGCGGAGATTGATTGGGGGTGACGTGTGTAAGAGGGCTATTTTTGATGTTTTGTGTAGGGGGGAGTGGTGTAGTCTTTTTGAGTTGTGGCGTGCAGCGCGTAGTTGGGATCGGAGCGTGGGTTTGGTGCGGGTTAGTACTATTATGAGCCAATTTCAGCAGGTTTTGGGTGGGGATTTTTTGGAGTCTAGAATGGGATTTGATTCTGCGGAGTGGCGTGTGTGTCCGGAGTTTTTACGTTCTGTAGCGAGTATTCTCTCTGAGAAGTCTTCTCAGCCTAGGGTTGATGTTAAGGCTTCTGAGGAGGTGAAGGAGGGTGGTGGAAGGCCGTCTGGCGGTGTTTTCCGTAGTCTTTTGAGTAGGGGTTTAAGGGATCTGGATTTGTAGCGTTTTTTATTTCATTTGTTCCATGGGTTTCTTTCTGGTTTTTCGTCTGTTTGATGCTTTTTTGTTTTTGTGGTTGGTAAGTTTCTTAAACGGTTTGGTATTTTGTTTTTGTATGATTTGTGGGAATGGTTTTGGGTATGGTTCAGATTACTATTGATCCCGACCGCTGTGTTGGTGAAGGTGTGTGCCTAGCAGTTTGCCCGAAAGGGGGGCGTATTTATAGGATTGTGGATGTGAGGGGTAGGCGTTTGGCGGTGGTTATGGATGAGGATAGTTGTTTGGGGTGTAAGCTATGCGTTTCTCGGTGCCCAACCAACGCGATTAGCATTGATTTTAAGAAGCGGTCTCAGGCGCGTGGATTGAATTTTGAGCCGTTCTCTGCTTAAGTTTCTATTCTTGTGCGTGTTTTTTAGGGGTTGTTGTGGTTTTGGTGTGGGTTTTTTGTGTTTCTTGTCTGAGGATGCTTTATTGGTTTGGTTGGATTCGTTTTCGGTTGTTTGGTTTTTGTTTTTTAGGGGGCGTTAATGTTTTAAGTTTGGTTGTGGTCGTTAGTTTATAGTTTTAGGGGAGTACAAGTATGGTTTGCGATAGATTTGGGAGGTCTATTAGAGACATTCGAGTCGCCCTTACGCATCGTTGTAATCTTAGGTGTATTTATTGTCATGGTGAGGGTGAGAGTAATCCTGGTGGCGAATTAGAGGCTTCTGAGATTGAGAAAATTGTTAGGGTGGCTGCGGGTGAGGGTGTGAGTCGTGTGAAGCTGACTGGCGGGGAGCCGTTGCTGCGTGGGGATATTTTGGAGGTTGTGAAGAGGCTTTCCTCGGTTCCGGGCATTGAGGAAGTTTCTATGACTACTAATGCTACTTTGCTTGCGGACGTGGCTGGTGATTTGAAAGAGGCGGGGCTGAGGAGGATTAATGTTAGTTTGGATACTCTTGTTCCTGAACGGTACAGGATGATTACGGGTTTTGATGGGTTGAATTCGGTGCTTAGTGGAATTGATGAAGCGGTTAGAGTTGGTCTTAATCCTGTGAAGACTAATATGGTTTTGTTAAGGGATGTTAATGAGGATGAGCTCTGGGATTTGGTGAGATTTAGTAGGGAGAAGGGTACGATTCTTCAGGTTATTGAGCTTGTTGATTCTAGGTATAACTCGGTCTTTCAGCGTTTTCATGCTGATGTTAAGCCTTTGGAGAACGAGTTGCGGGGCCTCACGGATAATGTTACAACTAGACAATTACATAAGAGAAAAAAGTATTTCCTTACCGGCGGGGCTGAAGTGGAAATCGTTAATCCGGTACATAATAGCGAATTTTGTTCAAACTGTACTCGCATACGGCTCACGAGCGATGGTAAACTCAAACCCTGTCTGATGCGGAATGATAACTTGGTTGATATTGTTGGCCCTCTCAGAAGAGGTGCGGATCCACAGACTCTTAGAGAACTATTTTTAAAAGCAGTTGATCTACGTGAGCCTTACTGTAAGGTAGAGGAGAATGAGTGAACAGGTATTTCGTTCAGTATTAAATAAAGAGTGTTAAATTGATTTTTTGAGTAGTTCCATCAAGTCTACTAGTTTTATTTGGGAGTCTGAGTATCTTATGGCCCGTTCAAAGTTGAATTCGCAAATGGGGCAAATTGTCACCAGCATTTCTGCCCCGGTGGCTTCTGCTTCTTTTACCCGTTTTTCCGCTATTTTCACTGCTACCTCGGGATAAGCAGCCATCATCCCTCCACCGGCTCCACAGCACTTGGCGTCAAACCTGTTGTGCTCCATTTCTCTCAGTTCCAGTCCCGGAATATTTTGCAGAATTCTGCGAGGTTCTTCAACTATCCTCATGTGTCTACCGAGGTGGCAGGGATCATGGTAGGTTATGATTGCCTTTACGGGTTTGACGGGGGTTATTTTTCCCCCATCTATCATCTTTGCCACCACCTGTGTAATGTGCTCTACTTTAAGGTTGAAGTTATCAAAGTATTTGGGATACTCCTCAGCAAAAATCTTGTAACACCCGGGACAGCCGGTAATTATTCTCTTTATGCCCGCATTCTGGAATGCATCCAGGTTCTTTTTCCCATTCTCAATAAAATCTTCTAGGAAGCCGGTGGTAAGCATTAGGCTCCCGCAACAATCCTCCTCATTTCCCAAGTAATTCAGTTTCATACCGCTATTGATAAGGAGCTGGGCCGACGATTTCAACCAGTCCGGAAAAATATAAGGATAAGTGCAGCCCGCATACAGCAGTGTATCAGCAGATTTTGAGAATTCGATATCTTTTGCCCAAGCCGCCCTCTCGTTTCTGGGTTTTAGATAAGGATTACTTTTCCTTTTAATTTCTTCTACTCCTCTCTCGTGATACTCGTCCTTAAAGCCCGCCTCCACCAAGTCTGCTCTAAGAGCCTCAATAATATCCACATTCCTTAAAGCGCATTTTGAGCCACAATAATTACACGTAGCGCAAAGATTTACACAGTCCGATAGTTCCTTACTCGGCTCTAGGACGCCTTCCAGTAACCCTCGGGCTATGAGCATTTTTCCACGGCAAGAATAGGATTCAAAACCCTTTTCCTGATACAAAGGGCAATCAGATCTACAGAACCCACAGCGGGTGCGATTACAAGTGTATATGTCATCCACATATTCTTCTATACGCATTATTACTTCACCGTTTTGAACTTGCTTTTTTAATTTTGATTATTTCTGTCTTGTATTATGTTATTTTTCCGGTGTTATCCAGCAGGATTCGAACTTTTTACCGGGATTCATTATGTTTTCGGGGTCGAATACCTCTTTGACTTTCCTCATGTATTTCAGTGCCTCACCGTGCTCGTACTCGTTAAAACCTCCCAATCTATCTCCATCTCCAATATAACTGCTCATGGTTCCTTCTAGGTCTATGGCCATTTTGCTCATTTCTTCGACGTATTTGTAGAAGCGTTTTACTTCTTCGGGGTTGGTATCGTCTACGAATACTGCGAAGCTTATGCTGGGGCTTACTCGGTTGGGTCTTTCATTGTATACGCACATTCCGAGGATTTCGATTTGGTTTTTTTCTGCTATTTTTAGGAATTTTTGGTATGCTTCTTCGATTCTGCCTATTGGGATGCCTAGGTCTGCGGCTCCGAATTTCTTTTTTCTCTGGGAGTCGGGCCATTTTTGTTTGAAGGGTTCGAATTTTAGGGTGTGTTTGCTGGTCCACCATCCGTCGATGATTTCTCTCTCCTTTACTTTTTGTCCTCCGCTTTCCTCTAGTATTTTTGAGGCGTATTGGTGAGTGAATTTAACCACTTCCTCATCACCGTTGAAGGATACGAATAGTAGTGCTTCAGCCCAGTCTGGAATGTCTGGTTCTTTTCCGTATTTTTCCCGGTAGGCGTGGGTGTAGAATCCGAGACGTCGTTTACAGTTGATGTGTGCGCTTTCAACGCTGAGACCTGCTTTGAGGAGTTTTTGTAGAGCGTTTATGGCTTTTTTGATGGATTTGAAGACCATGGCTTCTATTGCTCTTGTTTGGGGTTTTGGGAAGACTTTTAGTGTGGCTTCTGTGACAACTCCGAGTGTGCCTTCTGCTCCTATTAGTAGCCAGTGTAGTTTGTATCCGGAGGAGGTGCATAGTGCTTTTCTGTGTCCTAATCTTAGGATTTCTCCGGTGCCGGTTACCAGCACTGTGTTGAGAAGGTAGTCTCCAAGTTTTCCGTATTTTATTCCGAAGGTGCTGTCGTTGTCGCAGGATATTGCTGCGCCGACTGTGGATGCTGGTTTGCTTTCGGGGTCGTGAGGCCACCATAGACCGTGTTTTTCTAGTTCTTGATTTAGTTGTAGAATGGTTATTCCTACCTGTGTGGTTACGGTCAGGTTTTCCCTGTCTATTTCCAGAATTTTGTTGAGTCCTTTGGTGTCGATGGTTATGCCTCCTTTTACCGGTGAGACGCCCCCGCCCATCCCGGTTCCCCCCGCAAACGGGATAACGGGAATCTTGTACTTATATGCGATTTTGACTACTTCCGCTACTTCCTCGGTGGTTGAAGGCACCACCACTACGTCGGGAAGCTTGGCTTCTTTTGCGTCTCTGGGGGACCAGTCTCTTGAGTAAGCCATCATGTGAAACTTCTCGGTTGAAACCTTTTCCTCGCCTATTATTTGTGAGACTTCCTTTGCAGCCTTTTGGATTTCCAACATTTTGAGTACTCCTCTAAAGGTTATCATTTAAGATTTGTGAAACTACAATGATTCCGCTTATTGAAGAATGAATCGCCTCTTTTTCAAACATGTTGAGATGTTTTAACACATTCTAAAAGGGTATTATATTTGTTTCTCGCTTTTTAAGAGGAGAGTTGGTTGTAGGGTTGGATTTTGAACCGCTAAGTTTTTTATTAGGTAAATAGTATATTACTATCGTATAAGAGAGTCGAGGTGGAAGAATCGCTCAGGACTTGGATTTCCAGTTTTCAATTTTTGAGTGAGGTGAACCTTGTGAGAGATGAGTCCCTCATTAAGGATATGAGTAGAATTTTGTTAGAGTTTAATGACACCGTAGAAAAATATTTTTCAGAGTCTACGCGACTCTCAGAGGCACTATCCTCTATTGTGACATCCAGTTCGGATGGCGAAAGACTACAGAACGGAGAAAAAGCCCTTGATTGCATATTCGACACCTACGAGCATTTGTTTAATTTTGAAAGAATATTGACGGATTTAATAAGTTTGGAGATGATAAAAAATCGTGTACAGGCTATGACATCAAAATTTATTTCGAAAGTAAGGACTCAGAAAGAAGTACTAGGCGAGCTTGAAAAGAACATCAAAAATTACTTGAAAGTTAGCAACAACTCTGACCTATTAGAAGTCGCTATGAAAGATCTCTTAAAAAGCTCAGACGTTTTTAACAAAAATGTGATGGAAACAAAAAAGGAAAGCGAAAACTTGACTTCACTACTCAGAGAGAGATACGAAAAAGTTCGCTTAGGAAAATCACATTATATTTAAATTATTACCCTATTTTACCTCTTTTTCTTTTCCTCTCTTATCTTCTTTGTATTGTTTCTTTCCGTATTCTTTGATAAAACCTATAATAAACGCGGCCATTGGGAAAGAGAAAGCTATTGGGAGTAACAGCACCAGAACTATTTCGGGCTGTGAAACCTCGATGCTCTCAACAACACTTAGAGGAACTCCAAATTGTCTTAGAGCTATTAGCGCTGCGAAGCAAATAAAAGAGAAAATAATTAAGCCTCCAACCCGCAGAAGAGTACCGATAATGGCGGAACGAGTCACCTTATTGAAACTGGGAGCTGCTGCCACCGCGGTTAGCGTCTCTCTAGAACCAGGAATTTCGGTGTAAACCTTATCCACGTATGCCTGTAGCCGCCTAATATCGCTTATCGCTTCCTTTTCCACCCTCTTCTTTTTAAAAACCTTCATTTCAATAATATTTCGCAGAAATTTTACAGCTTCTTCACTAATAGATAATCTGGTTTTTGAGACTTCTTTTCCCCCCTCAGTAGCCAGTTCCTCTGGTGCTAAAGCAATCTCCTCCACAACTTTTAGTTGCTGCTCAATCATCTTTCTTCTTTCCAGAGCTGGCGAGGTAACCTCATCCATATAAATAACCTGGAAACCGATCTCCAAGTAAAGATAGCATATAAGCGCCACAAAGAATAGCGGTGAAGTTAGGAACGCAACCGTCGCTCCGGCTACACCTCCATATAATATTTCAATAAAGAAGAATGAGGAGCTAAAGAAGGGAGTGTTGACGGGTAGTCCAATGTTTATAATTTGGGTCAAAGCTGCAAGCCCTAACATTGTCTGCATACAAATAAATGAGGAAACTAAATACTTCATTTTTATTTTCCAAATGAAAACAATTCCGGTAATAATTGCTATTAGAAATAAGAAAGGAAATAGAAAATAGTAAAATGACCATAATGCAGTGTACGCCGAATCACTAAGGATTGTTAACCAGAGGTTGGACCAGAGAAAATAATTACTTTGAAAAGTTATAAAAAACGTGTACAAGTATTTCCAAGTGGGAGAAAACCATATTTTCGATGAAAAAAGTTCCGCGTAATACTCTAAAAGAAAAATATTATCATAAAAGTTGGGTAGCAATTGGGCTATACCCGGAGAGAAAATTTGAGCTGCTAGTTTATCAAGCGATCTAGTAATTAGGCTAAAAACAAAGTGTATCAAATTCCAGAAATCCATTAAAAAATAACCAAGATTTGCAGGATCCCAAACAGTAAATTGCCTGTAAAGTGTATAAAAGGCTTCAGGGCTCCAGGGATACATTGGAATCTTATGGGGACCGCCTATGTTGGTGCGAACTATTAGCAAAGAGCCTAAAAAGGAGATTGCAGCAATAATTTTTAATGAGAATTTAAATTCTGAGCTTTCCATAAGATTACCTCAACGCCACACCTTTCTTTTTGGCCTTAAGATACTGGCTTACAACCGCGGGAAGGAAATCATCGGGACTAACATCAATAACGCCTATATCCATTCTCACAAGCTCGTCAATTATTTTCTTTCTTTGCTCTAATAGTTCCTCGGATATAGCCTCTGTTAAAGCCCTTTGAACCGGAGTCAGCTCTCCCGGGTAGGCTTCAAACCATGGGCCAAAGGGAGAAATAACTAGTACTGAGTTTTTATGAGCTCGAGCAAGTTTACACGCATTAATCAATTCTCCACGGGATTCTTCAAGATCTGTGAGAAGAACAAAGAAACTTCTCTTCGGAGTGCGTTTCAAAACCCATTCCATAACTTCCATAATACGTAATCCACCTTGAGGTTCCACGATAGCTAAAGCCTCTAGAATATGGTAAAAGTATTCCTTTCCCATTCTTGGCTTAACGTAGATATGCACTTTATTTGAAAAAGCCACTATTCCCACTTCGTCTCTTCGCTCGAGTGCAAGTTTTGCCAAAAGCACTGCAGCCCTAATTGAGTAGTCTAGTTTTGTATTGTCCGGGAGCCCCCCGCCCATACTGGCACTTGTATCCAGTAGTACCATAATTTTGATGTTCTTTTCGATTTCGAATTCTCTCATCATAAGGTCTCCAGTTCTGGCGGTTGCCTTCCAATCGATTCTTCGGTACTCATCCATAGGGAAATAGTTTCTTATTCCAAAGAACTCGGTTCCCATACCCTTCTGTTTTGTTTTGTGCATTCCAAATATGCGTCCCAGTGTTCTTTGACCGCCCATAGCCTCCATTTTCCTTACATCCTGATATGAGGGATAAATCAGAAGTTCGGTGTAGATTTCGAAAGTTTTTTGCTCAAAGTGTAAGCCAAGCCTGTCGTGCACCACCAATTTAAAGGGTCCTATTTTGTGCACGCCTCTTCTTCGACACTGTAAAACATAGGAAAAGACCTTCTTTTCACCGGGATCTAATCTTGTGGTCATTATACTCTTTCCCAAAATCAGAGTGAATATTTCGGGATAAGTGTCAAATATTTCCAAGTAGTCAATTCTCAACTTACCCTTATTTTCCACAGTTACTGTTACGAACACAAAGTCTTCCGCGAACACCTTTTCCTTATCGATGGTTCTTGTTATTTCGATGTTTTCTAGATCCACAGCCAATTCAAAATAAGGCATACTAATAACCGATCCCAAAATTAGGAAGATACCGAGTAGTACTAAATAGTAGTTTACAGTGGAAAATCCAAAGGCTAGACAAAAAACGCCGCTGACAATAAATACAGCTCCTCTAGGCGTTAGCAAAAATATTGTCCCTCAGAACGTTTTTATACGGGTATTTTGAGTTCTCCTACGATGCTAGCGATTATCCGGTTTACTGAAACACCCTCTAGCTCTGCTTCGGGTCTTAGAATCATACGATGGTTTAAGCCCTGTTGGACTACTGATTTTATATCATCAGGAATAACGTAATCTCTACCATTTAAAGCGGCTCTCGCCTTAGCGCCATCCATCAAAACTATAGAAGCTCGGGGACTTCCTCCCAGAAGGACTTGGGGATTTCTCCTAGATCTAATCACTATATCTCGTATATATTCCATAATTTCCGGTGAAATATATACACCATGAACAATCTTTTGCATTTTTTCCAGAATCTTCGGTGAAGCTGATGTTTTAACGTTCTCACTGTTTGCCCCAGTCTTTCTTTTGAGTATTTCCACCTCTTCGTCGTCTGTGGGATAATCCACATTTAGTTTGAACAGAAATCTGTCAACCTGCGCCTCTGGTAAGGGGTATGTTCCCTCCTGTTCTATGGGATTCTGTGTTGCAAGTACCATAAAGGGTTTAGGAAGAACATGGGTCACCCCTTCTACGGTGACCTGTCTTTCCTGCATAGCTTCCAGTAAAGCAGACTGTGTTTTTGGTGGTGCTCTGTTTATTTCGTCAGCAAGCACAATGTTAGCGAAAACCGGTCCCTCACGGAAAGAGAATTCGCTTGTTTTCTGGTCGAACACGTAAGTTCCTAGAATATCTGAAGGAAGTAAATCTGGTGTAAATTGAATTCTCTTGAATGTGCATCCTAGGGTTTGTGCAAAGGTTTTCGCCATATAGGTTTTTGCTACACCAGGAACTCCCTCAAGGAGAATGTGTCCTTCTGCCATCAATGCGATAAAGATGTCCTCTAGAAGCTGGTTCTTTCCTACAATGACTTTATTAACCTCGTTCATGATTTCGGATGCAATTTTTCTAACGGCATTAACACCGCTAACTTTGGATTTTTCCTCGGTTTCGGTTTTTTCAGACATTTCATCTAACACTCTCCAATAATCTCTGCATCTGGAAGAATATTTCTAAAAACTCGTTTTTGTTCATAAACATCGCTTTTCTTTCTAAGGTAATCTCCTCACATAATTCAAAAAGTCTTCTTAATTCCTTTTCTTTTATGCTTGGATTCTTAGCAATAGCCGCACCAACCGCCGCATCCACGCTGAAACCTTCTTTAAGCCCCAGTTGCCTTACCAGCTCTCTCTTCAGTCGGCGATACAACAATTTTACCGCGTTACCATAAAGCTGGTATTGGGTGTACCACACCATTTTTTCGCTAAAGAAGGTTTTACCTCTACGCATAAAAACTTCGGTGGGACTGAGAGGTTCAGGCTTCTTCTGACGAGGCAACCAACGCCAAATAGTGAAAGCTAAGAGTACAGGGTAAATGGGAGCCAACAACCAGTTACTGGACGCCCAGTTAATATACCCCATCATGTAACCGAATATTCTGGCATAAGACGTAGCTGGAAGAGACAAGTGAGCCTCATCCACTATAACAGGATAATCGGTGCCCGCTCTACCCTGAACCAACCAATCAATAATGTTGCCAGCAATTATACGATTATCAGCTCGGTTAATCATATCATCACTAAAAATGCTTGGATCACTCACCAACACAATTCGACCATAACCTAAACCCATTTGCTCCAAGTCATAAGCAGCTATCACTGTCTGAGGACCTATAACATCAGGAGGCACATCTATAACCAAGTTATCATTCATATCCAACCAGCTTGAAAGAGAGCTAGTAGCCACAACATTTCCCGGAGGAACATTAATTAAAGTGCAGGCAAAGTTTAACAAAACTTGGCTTACTCCCTGCGTAAAGTTGTAGCCACCCATAAAATTCGTTATCACAGGTGCCCTTGTCCAACTTGTTAAATTAGCATCTACAGGCTCATACAGAATGTGTTTAGTGAAAGCAGGAGTAGTAGGTATTCCCAGCATAGGGAAAAGCTGAATAAGGAGAGTTTGCCCGGTGCCAAAGTCATCGGCTATAAGCAAACCACCACCCTCTCTCACGAATTTAGCCAACTCAGACACCTCAACCGGGTTAAAAAAGGGAATAGAAGGCCCAATAATCAAGCAAGTTGAGTTGGGGTACCTACTAAGAACGCTTAGAGAGGAAAGAAGAGGCTTAACCTCGTAACCCTTACTATTCATTTCCAGCCTAAACTGCTGACAACCGTTAAATGCGGGATTATAGATCGAGAAATCGATCAAAAACGGAATATTCATGGCTGTGCTACTTGGAAGGAGGGGAAGTAGTAGAGGAAACCAAACTATTACAAAAATCACAATGTATACTGCGGTTTTGATTTTGCTTCTAGGCAAGCTTTAAACTACCTCCAGAAATCAGACTGTAGAGTTCTGCAAAAATTTTGGCCGCCTTATTATAATCCTCCTTATCCATAGTCTCATTGCTGTAACGTGCTCTCTCAAACAATTGTGTTAGACCGTTGACCAGCTGCGGGTTAAGGCCTTCCTTCTTTATAACCATCACTGCGAATTCACGGGTGGTCTCATTAGGAGCCCGCGTAAGGCCAGAATACTGAGTAACAGTGTCTGTAAACATGGTATACAGGTATTTTACGGCATCATTGAATTTACCCGCATCTACCAGGTCCTTAAGCTCACTAAGCCTTACCTTAAGATCCAGAGGCGTAACCGCCTTCGCCTCTTCCTTAGGGCCCATTTTCCTAGCCAAACAGATTATAAAAATTACACCAATAACGGCCAAGACAATGATGACCAGAAGCCACGGGGCTTCAGAACCCATCTGCAAAGCATACAACATCATAATAGCTAAACCTCCAAAACCACTACTTTGTCTAATATACACATTTGCCGAATTAGAAGCTCCAGTATCTAGAGTCAAAACAACCGTGACATTACCCTCAGTATTATATGCTGGGTCAATAAAGTAAACATAGGAAATTGTTCCTCCGCCACTAGTATTTTGGGAGACCAAATCTGTTGAATTCCACCGAATATCTATTGTACGTCCCATTATAGGATTCCCGTTAGAGTCAACTGTGGTGCATCTTATATGATAGTTGCTTCCGATTGTGCCAATACTGGGTGACTGAAAAATCAGTCGAGCATAGCTAAAAACATGCAACTCGGTAATCCTCCAAGAACCAGTATGAAACTCGTCGCCGAGATAAGTAATGTTGAGCTGGGACAACACGTTAACAGGTAAAATAGAGAGAGCTGAACTATTTAGTGTGATATTAAACTCACCGTTCTCCATAGTAATATTACTGTTCAGAGGTGTGGAACCATAATAAACATAAACAGTCTGACCGGGAATAGGATATCCAAGAGCATCCCATAGCACACCCGTGATATACGCAGATTCACTAGGCTGCACCGAACGTGACTCAACACTCTGTTTTGCTAACCACCCATCCGATAAGCTTTGAGAACCAAAACCGGATGAGCCGATCACAGTCCCAACATATATCTTAATTATTCTTGAGGTACTTGAGGCGTTGAAAAATTGATCCTTACTAGTAGCATTAATAACATAGTAATTAGGGATAAAATCACTCGAAACGTATATGTTCCTACTGAAATAAACCGAACCATCAGTAGTTGCCGGATAAGAAAGAGTTTTATTGTTTCCCGTGAATATAATGGTAATACCCGCATAAGGTTTTAGATTACCATCTCCACCAAGAACTCTCCCACTAACTGTAATACTAGTACCTATAGCAGCTTCATCAGGAGCGTAGTCAATCATGATTAATCCTTGGTCGTAGATATATATGTTCGCTCGAGAGGACTCTACACCAAGAATTCTATTTTGAGTTGAACAATTAGCAAAAACTTGAACAACACCCTCACGCTCCCAAGCCCTATTGGTGTAGAAAACATTTCCTGAGAGATTAGTGTTGCCACTAAAGAGATGAGTTATCGTACCACTTACTGTTCTATTATCCCAGTATATTGAAACTTGGAAACCTTGGATAGCTGTCCCGTTGTCGTATTCCAAGTGAGCTGTAATATTTGTAGTATCGTTTTTCCTAAGAGTGTATGGATTGGCCCATACTGACAGTGTCGGTCTAACATAGACATGTATTCCGTTTGAATCAGAAGTTGAGGTTGGAGGAGTTATTTGAAAGCCCAGATAAAACCCTGAATAATTTGCGCTAAATATGTAGTCTATAGTATCCAACGAGTAGCCCGGACAATATATGCGGAAATTGCCGTTGTTATCTGTTAAACCACTGGCAACGGGAGATGAGGAGCCATTGTGGTACACTTCGATGTTCACATTAGGTATTCCTATAATTGAATCGTTGGTGCAATTAGGGTCTATGAGTCTTCCTTGTACTAATACGTTCTCCTGATTCCGAATCAGATTATAATTACTTCCCAGAAAAGGAGCGGTTGAGGTAGCAGACATATCTATGATTTTTGAATTGCCAGTCAAGAGCACACCTGTATAGTTCGTAGCTATGGGAATGTTAGGGGATATGGTTTGATTGTAAGCCTCAGCCAGAAACAGTAGTGGTCCAACACGAAAACTATCATCTGGTATGACATTCCGCTGAGCGGAGCCATTTATGTCCGTTGTATCATTTCCGAGAAAAGTTCTACCCATTGTTACTGGATTAAAAATGTAGAAAGACACGTTAGCTCCACTAACTGGAGCGCCAGAAGTAGCGTTTGTGAGAAGGGCGTCAATAGTTACTTGGTTTCCTCTTGACACGATTGGTGGTGTGGCGTTTAATTCCAGTCGATAAGCACCTTGGACATTAGGGTCTGGGTTGGTTCCATTTTGCCCGGGTCCAGGAGTGGGGTCAAACTGTACCCACTCACCACCCCCACTAGTTGTGGGTACCCAAACTTCTGCCCAGGCGTGAGCGTGTATAGCTTTTATAATGTGCACAAGTCCCAGTTGAGGGTCTACGGTTATTTCTCCTCCTACGAATCCTACCACTAGTCTAGCTGAGATGCCTAGTTCTCTAAGCGCCATTGCGAATGCACTCGCGAAGTGAACACATATTCCCTGCTTACCCTCTAAAAACCATAATACAGGGTCTTCTCCTTGAGGTGGACCTCCACCGTTTAATAGAATATTTATATTATAGGTGTAATTGCCTCCAGTTAGACGGGATAAAGCACTCATAGCAGTATCAAAAACTGTACTACTATTATCTATACTGTTTACAAAGTTCATAAAAGTGCTATTAGCCGGCAAGTAGGAAGGAACTTGAGTGTAAATATTACTTATATAAGGTGGTGTCTGCCAAGGATAGCCCGCATTACTTTGAATCACCCCTAAGTTGAAGGGAAATCCCGTTACTGTATAGTTCAAGGTTGATAATCCTGACCCCTTATAATCTCCGTTAAGAATTATGCTATTGTAATCATCCCTTTCAATGTCAAATGAGGTGAGGTCTCCCTGAAGTGTGGTTATTCTGTATCCATTTGCAATACTTTCATGAATTATTGTGTAGTTTGCGAAAAGTGCTGGTAACAAGTCTGATGAAGTATCCGCGTGACTAGCGTTCATATAAACCGTATAAATATCCCCACTCCCCGGTCTAGGATCCACCGGATTATGGGGATAGGTTCCTGATAACGTTTTACTCCAGTCAATGTTATAATTATCGTACGCCTCTAATCTCCAATAACGGGTGGGTGAACTCGGATCCTCTGGATGAACTACTAGCACTACCATATTCGGGTCTATTAGACCGGAGTCGAACATATCTATAGGTGGAAAGTCAATGGTCATATTTGGCAGAGTGATATTGAACATGTCGTCGTACCAGTCTGAGGGATTATTTACATTAATTGTGATGGGGGTGATCCAGGGATAGTATATTTGTCGTATGTTTGATACTGTGAGATAATTTAGTGCTTGTTGGACGTAGGGGTTTTGAATATTGTTTAGGATAAAGTATGCTCCCCCTAGGCTTAATAGTAGAAGTAGAATGAGTGCTGTCGCTAGAATGGTTTTCCTTCTGGAGGCCATGCTTTCACCTACTAATGGTTCTTAGCTTTCCCTTGTGTTTAAGAATATGGTTTTTAACCGAAATAAAGGTTTTGAATGCTACAAATTATGGTATATGAAAAATTACCGTGGGGAATATGAAAAATGAAACTTTTATTTAGCGTGTGTTTAAGGCATAAAGTAAAAAAAGACTCCCATTTACGAAATAAATGAAAAAATTATCAATTTAACGCCGAAATTAACTGTGAACGACGTAGATTCAGTGAAGTAAGAGAGCTCAAAGCTGTTTGAAAATTGAGAATATATTCGTTCCAACTAGCTTAGGGGAAATATTTCAAGTAAAAGTAGTTATGTTTAAATGTGCAAAATGTTTTCGTTGACAAAGTTTAGAGCATCCTGTTTCCAGAGGTTTTTACCATGGCGAAAATTGACATCATGTTCAGCGATGATTTGGGGAAGTATGACTTCGGACCGGGACATCCATTCAGAGGGGACCGATTCACCAACTTTATCGAACGATTCAGGGAAGAGCTTCTAAGGGAGAGATCCAGGTTCGAAATCGTAGAACCAAGATACGCCACCGAAGAAGAAATACTAACGGTTCATGACGCTCTTTATGTGGATTATGTTAAAAAAACAGCAGCAAAAAGCGGGTTCCTAACACTAGACACTCCTCTATCCCCAGGCATGGATGAGCAAGCAAAACTAGTGGTTGGAGCCGCCCTAGAAGGCGCTGAAAGAATCATAAATGGTAACGCCTCAAAAGCTGTAGTAATCGGCGGAGGAATGCACCACGCAGGAGTTGATTATGGAGGAGGATTTTGCATCTATAATGATGTGGCGATTGCTGCTAAGAGGCTTCTGGACAAGCACAAACTCAAGAGAATACTAATTATAGATACCGACGCTCACGCTGGTAATGGAACAGAGGATATTTTCTATGAGGAGCCTAGGGTGCTCTTTATTTCAATTCATCAGGATCCTAGGACACTGTACCCGGGAAAAGGCTTTACTTGGGAAATAGGAAGCGGCGAGGGTGAAGGCTATACGGTCTGTGTACCTCTACCTCCGGGCTCGGGATACGAGGTATACACTCTGGTTATGGATGAAATCTTCGTGCCGTTGGCACGTGAATTCAAGCCCCAAATAATATTTAGAAATGGGGGTAGTGATCCTCACTTCGCCGACTCACTCACCAATCTGGGCCTCTCTATGAAGGGATTCAACATGTTCGGTGAATACATGCGCAATATGTCAGAAGAACTGTGCGATGGTAGAGAGCTGGATTTCATCGGAAGTGGTTATAATCCCATTGTCTTACCTAATGCCTGGGTTTCCATTATTTTGGGGCTCTCAGGTATAGATAGGATTTTACCCGAACCGGTTAAACCCCCCTCATGGCTAGATGATCCAAGACTTGTGGAATACACAAAATCCAAGGTCATTGAAGAACTTAAATTAACCCTAAGAGATTATTGGAACTGTTTCAAATAACGGATAACTGTTTAATATAATGGTATTTGTGTTTAGGTTGGCTACTAATATTTATTCTTAGCAGTGAGGTGAATTTCCTTGATTACGAGTAGAGAATTGGCGGCTGATATGCTCACACAGTATGAGATTGATAAGAAGAACGCCTCACTGCGGACCATTTTTTATAACACGGTTAGTTCAGCGAAAACTGTGGATATCCCTGTAAGAACAAGTAGTTACGGTCTTTTTATAGAAACGTTGAAGCGTTTAAATACAATTGACTATTTACTTATTAGATTCGTTAAGAAAAATAGATTTAGAAATTGGGATCCTTTTCTGCGTAACCTGCTTAGAATCGCTACTTTAGAATTGAAATTTAATTACGATTATACAATTAATGTTGAAGAAATAGTGTACAAGTTGATACATAAGAGGTGGGGGAAGGAGGGTGCGAAATATGCTAAAAATGTGCTCAGAAGGATTAAGGAATTTGATCTAGAAGGGACTTTAAATAAGCTAGGTCAGAGTGAGCAAATGAGTCTCAGATATTTTCATTCCACATTTCTGGTTAATAGGTTTGTAAAGATATTCGGTCAAGATGAAGCAGTAGATTTAATGCAAAAGAATAATGAGAAGAAGACCGTCTGGCTTAGAGCTAACACTTTAAAATCTAGTGTAGAGGAAGCAGTTCAAGCACTTCAGGAGGAAGGAACTGCAGTTAAACAGGATAATTATTATACAGAGGTTTTTAGTTTAGTTGAATCAGAAAATCCTGTTCCTCTAACTCCGATTTTTAGGGATAGAGTGATAATAATTCAAGACAAAGCAAGCGTTGCCGCTGTCTATGCTTTAGACCCTAAACCCGGAGAACATGTTCTTGATGCCTGTGCTGCTCCGGGAATGAAGACTTCTCTCATTTCAGCGAAGATGAGAAATACTGGAACGATAACTGCAATAGATAATAATGAGGCTCGTCTAAATAAGATGAAAGAACTTCTCAAACTTGCGGGTGTAGAGAATGTGGAGTTTGTGCTTGCAGATTCAAGAAAATTTTCTGAGGGCAAATATGATAAAATTCTTCTGGATGCCCCCTGTTCTTCTAGTGGTGTTATTCAGTCATCACCAGAGATTAAATGGAGACTAAACCAAAAACAAGTAAACTTGTACTCCTTTATTCAGAAAGACCTGCTTAAAAACACTTTAAAACTATTGAAGAAGAAGGGGACACTGGTTTTTTCAACTTGTTCAATTTTTCCAGAAGAGGGGGAGCAAATAATAGACACAGTAAAAGAAAAGGTTACCATTATTAAACCAAAAATTCCGGGCTCCAAAGGCTATGAGGGATACGCGTTTTCTCCAAAATTAAAAAGACTATTCCCCCATAAACACGATACTCAAGGATTTTTTATATGTAAAATGAAACTGAAATAAATGCAGAGAATTTAATAAAAAAGAATTCAGCACCAAAATTCTCCTATTAAAAATAATCATAAACTGGAGATCCTTCTTGTTCCTTTAGAAAGGCTTATAGTGTACTCTAAATAATTAAATAATTAGGGTAAGCGTATAAGTGGAGACTTGTAAATGCCTGGAAATAAACGCCACAAATACTGCTATCTTTGCGGAACAGAAATGGAAATAAGCGACAACTACTGCGCGAAATGTGGTGCAGAAGGCCCCCAGCTAAAGTTCTGTATTATATGCGGTAAACAACTAGCAGTTAATACAAAATTTTGCTTAAGATGCGGGTTCGAGCAACCATTACCCGAAGAACTAGAAGAAATAGAGGACTTAAGTAACGTCAAGTTTATTTTTGTTAGAAATAATGCGGGATTAGCTCTTTACGAGCAGAGTCTTTTAACATCTAAGGAATTTAACGTCGACTTGTTGGCGGGCTTTACCACAGCAATTTCCAACTTTTCTGTAGAATTAGGTAAAAAAGGAGTACGCGGTTTAATTTTTGAAGAGAAAAAGGGCACAACTTCAAGAATGTTAGCTGAGGTGGGTGAACAGATAACTGTGGTTGCAATGATGAACTATGAAAGTCGAAGTGTAAAGAAAAAATTAAAGCTGTTATTAAAAAGAATCGAAGAAGATTGCGCTTACATTTTGCAAAATTGGAAGGGCAATGTCACAGAAATAAGAGAAAAAATCATACCAATAGTAGAAGAAGTATTCAAAGTAAGCAGACTCCGAGAATTAGAGGAAAAGGAAAAAAATGTTGAACAGGAGAAAACTATTATAGTAGATAACGAAACAGTAGTATCTGAAGAAACTTCGAAGGAGATACTAACTTCAAATGAACATTCGAGTAGATATGGTATAGTAAACACAAAAAACACACCCCAAGAAGAACTTGTTGATAAAAAAGAGGAAATAAGGCTAAAATAAGTAAAATTACAAAATTATTTCTTTTCAATGGATCATTTAAAAAATTGGTATTGTATCCATTTTCTGCGATTTTTTTAAAAAGAAAATAAGAAATGGGGAATGTTACTTAAAAAGTTCCACTTTAGCGTTACCTATGATGGAATTCTGTACACCATAAAAAGTGTGCTCAATTTTGTTTTGTTCCTTTTTTTGTTCCATTATAATTTTTTGCCCTTCTTTAATCCAGCCCCTGTAAGCTGCCTCATAAAGTTTTACATCGGAATCTGATGGGGGTTCCATTTTATCCATTGTCAAGGGAGAAGCAATTGTTGCAATGGGAGTCACGGCTTCCTGCCATATCTCTAAATCTAAGAACTTTTTGCCACCTTCCTGGTATTTTTTAATGACCTTTGCTTTAGAGTGCACCATGTCTCCAGGTCTCACCATGCCTCTAAACTGCACATCAATATCTTTTAATTGTCCGTCTTCTCCAAGCCAATTCACCAAACCTTGGATCAGGTAGGCCATATCTAAAAGACCATGAGCAATAACACCTTTCAAACCCGCCATCACTGCAATACTCTCATCGGTGTGAATGGGGTTTCCATCTCCAGATGCTTTGGCGTATTCTTTTAATTGTTCTCTTGTTATCGGGCCCTTAATATAGGGTGGTATTTCATAGCCTTCCTCTATTTCGCTAAAACTCACCATTTTTAGTCCTCCATTAAAATCCTCCAGGTCTTATTATGAATGTGGTAGTTAAAATAGAGACCATTTCTTCATTTTGATTTTTAACAGGTAGACTAAACTCTAAAAACAGCATGTTGTTTTTAATATAAATATTTTTGATTTCAACATACAATTCCAACTTGTCTCCAGGTTTTACTAGTTTTAAAAACTCGTATCTTTGTCCACCATGTAACAGTCTAGATAAATCCTTAATTATTCCCTCGTCTATAACTTTTTTCAAGAAATTTGGGATTGCAGAAATCCAGTAAACCGAGGTAAATGCGAGCGGTGTTAATAGTTTACCATCATCTTTTTCAAAAAATTGCGGATTCGGATCATCAGTTGCTTTAGCATATTGTCTGATTCTGTCTCCAACCACATCAAAAGTTACAGGTTCTAACTTCATGCCAATATACTTATCATATTTTGATTCGCTCAAATTGTTCCGCCTCCAAAATAAAATTTTTAACTAGGCATCCATGTCTTACAATAAGGTTTCCGAGAAATTTTTTACGGCTGTTTACTAGTCAATCCCATTTAATATTAAACTTTTATGGTTATCTGACATACTCCCCTACCTTGAAAGATTGGGGTTTACAACAGTAGGAAGATTTAATACTAAATAATACCATATATGGCTAT
>NZ_JBRAKS010000015.1:0-24777 GCF_052745115.1 Candidatus Jordarchaeum sp. | reverse complement strand
AACCATAAGAATAACCTCGCAGAATCTGCGAAAAATAGGTTTTAATGCAAGATTCCTAATTTTGGATGGCCAAAAATTGGACAGCTAATTTAAAAGCTGTGACACGTGTTCTCTTCTATCTTCATTTTCCTGCACCAGAAGTAACAAGCAAATAATTTTTATACTAAGAGAGTAGGTATCTAAAGGTTATATGATTTAGAATATGGTTTAAATTTCTAATCTAACTAGAGTGTTGGAGGTCATTTTTTGGAAAAATATATTGATATCTATGGTAAAGAAATTTTGCTGCCCTTAATTAAGGGTAAAAATGAGAGTCCATGGGTTAGACCAGGTAGACCTTGGGAACATTTATTGCCTAAGGGTGTCCCTAAAACACTAAATTATCCGGTTGTACCTCTTGGGGAAGTGATTGATCAGGTGGCTGGCAGGTTTAGGAATAACGTGTTCGTAAACTATGTTCCTGATGATAAGAAATACACCTACTCTGAACTCAAATATGTTTCAGATAAACTTGCCGCTGGACTTTCGGAGCGTTTTGGAGTTGGAAAAGGCAAATCTGTGGCCATCATGACGCCAAATAGACCTGAATATGTTTTTTCTATGTTTGGGATACTTAAGACTGGAGCGGCGTTTACACCTATACCACCAATGCTTACAGCGGAGGATGCCGAGTACATAGTTCAAAATTCGGGAATAATAGATACCATATTTGTTCATGAGTGGTTATATCCTCGTGTTGAGAATATTAAGGAACTCAAGAACGTTATAATATTCGGAGAAGAACCAAAGGCTCCCAACACAGTCAACTTTTGGGAGTTTGTTAAAGAATTTAAACCGAACCCTCCCGAAAAACAGGTTGACCCCAAAGAGGATTTAGCGGTCTTAATTTATACCAGTGGAACTACTGGGCGCCCCAAGGGGGTCATGCTGACCCACTATAACGTTCTTTCAAATACGCTTCAGTATGCATACTGGCTCTACGGCTTTTATCCCGATTTATTGCCATCGGAAATGGGAAGAAGATCCATGCTGATTGTTATTCCCATATGTCACATGTACGGTTACATGATGACTATGCTCTCCATGTACATGGGCATGATGATTGTGCTTCACGATCGCTTCGACCTCAAGCAAGTCTGCGAATTAGTTGAGGAATATAAAATAACAGATTTTCCAGGAATACCCACCCTGATAATTTGGCTCGCAAACTACGAAGAAGTGGACAAATACAATTTAACCTCACTTGGAAATATACTTTCAGGTTCCGCCCCTATTCCCCCGGAAATTGAGCACAAGTTTGAGGAGTTAACAGGAATAAAGGTGACACAAGGCTATGGTCTCACAGAAACCAGTTCGGCTGTTTGTGTAAACCCTTTCTGGGGCCCCATATTAGTAAAGTCTGATAGTGTAGGAATCCCTATACAGGACACGGATTGCAAGATTGTCAATATAGATACTGGTAAAGAAGTTAAAATCGGAGAAATCGGAGAAGTCTGTTGGAAGGGTCCCCAAGTGATGAAGGGCTACTGGAACGCTCCTGAATTGACTAGTAAAATTCTGAAGGAGGGATGGCTACACTCAGGAGACTTGGGTAAAATGGATTCGGATGGATACGTTTACATTACTGGAAGACTTAAGGACATAATCAAGTATAAGGGCCACACAATTCATCCAGATGAAATCGAATTCAAACTCTTCGAACACCCCGCAGTTTTGGAGTGTGCAGTTATCGGTGTACCAGATCCCGAAGCGGGAGATAACATTAAAGCTTTCATTGTTCTCAAAGAAGACCGTAAGGGCAAAGTCACCGAACAGGAAATAATAGAGTGGGCAAAAGAAAAATTGGGAGGCCTGAAGTATCCAAGGATTATTGAGTTCAGGGATAATATTCCAAAAACATCGATGGGTAAAATATTCAAGAAAAAATTAAGGGGGGAATAATCCCCAGGATTAAATAAAACTAGCGGAAACAAATTACTAAAATTTAATGAAAGCAACCACAGGCTTCAGCCGATAAAGGTTAATCGCATATAGTAGAAATATTTATCAAGCATATAGATTTTTACAAACGGATAATCCTTCGATTTAGTCATGAAAAATGTTAACAAGAATATATTATTAGTTTGGTGTAAAAAATGTTAGATTATACTTTTACTGAGGAACAAGATAAATTTAGAAAGATAATTAGAGATTTTGCTCTCACCGAGCTAGCACCAAAGGCTTCTTATTACGACAAGAATGCGGAGTTCCCCTACGAACAATTAGAAAAGATGGTACAACTAAGAAAGAAGCTCGGATATGGAAAAGAAAACCCACTTGACCTTATCAGTCTAGGGATAGGAATAGAAGAAGTAGGGAGAGCAGACTTCAACTGCACACTACTATTCCTATATGCTTTCGGAACCCTGAAATATTTCTTCAAGGACGCATCAGAAGAAGTCAAACAGAAGTACCCAGATTTTTTTTACAGTGGCGAACAAATCGTGGGACTTTGCATGACCGAACCCAAAAGTGGAGGCTCCGACATCGGTTCCCTAACCACAACAGCCGTACCAGACGGAGACGATTATATAATCAACGGGGTTAAAACATCCATAACCAATATGACCGCCACAGATATGTTCTATATTTTTGCAAAAACACCAGTAAAAGAGGGACTATGGGGCATAACAGGATTTCTAGTCGATGCAGAATCCCCCGGACTATCCATGAAGGTCTACGACGATTTAGGCAACCGCGGAAATCCCCGCGGAACCCTAACCCTAAACAATGTCCGAGTTCCCAAGGAAAACATGATCGGCCAACTACATAGAGGTCTCACATCAATCCTAAGCTATCTCAACATCAACAAAGCCTTCATCGGACTCATGTGCCTCGGGGCAGCACAACAATCCCTCGACGAAACCATAGAATATGTTAAGAAACGTGAGGCCTACAATCTGCCCATTGCAATGTTTGAAGGAGTCTCATTCCCAATAGTGGAAGCGGCAACATTTATTGAAGCCGCGAGATTACTCTGCTACAAGGTATTATGGCTGGAAGAAAAAGGCCTCATAAACGCTAAAGAAGGAGCTATGGTTAAATGGTGGGTGCCAAAACTATGCTCAGACATAATATGGGATTGCATAGTTCTCCACGGCCACATCGGATACAGCACAGAACTCCCCTTAGAAAAGAGATTCAGAGACGTTCTAGGATGGCAAATAGGAGACGCAACCCCTCAAATCCAGAAACTAATTGTAGCCAGGGAACTATTCGGAAAGGAGTTCGACCTCACCAGATACACCAGACGTTTAAAACGAGAAAACACCAAAACCTAAAATAACACAGAATCTGAATGTACCATTCATTTAGTAGCTTTCATTACAAATCAAACCAAAAAAAGTCAAAACCTAAAATTCAACTCATATTACTAATCCCGATCATCAAATGGCACAAAGACTCAAATAAACTATTTATGAGTTTTATACCTAAATAAAAAGTAATACCTCTAAAAGGAAGGAAGAACATGATCAAAACAAAACTAACCGAAATGCTGGAAATAAAATACCCCATAATACAGGCTGGAATGGGACCCCATAATACCACAAATCTTGCAGCAGCCGTTGCAAACTCTGGTGGACTGGGACTAATATCAGGTATTGGAATGGGTTACCTTGCTTTTATGGAAAAACCGCTTTTCGGATTCACTGAAAAAACCCCGAGGAAGCAGATGCTACGCTCAATCGAAACCGTAAAAAACATGACTAAGGAGTCTGGAGGCGTATTTGGAATAAATGTGCCGGTAGCCGTAGAGTTCCAATCTATTTCCAGAGAGTTGATAGAAGCGGGGCTGGAAGCTAGAGAAACCGACAACGAAGTTAAAAAAAGAATGAAAGTCATAGTAACATCTGCTGGAAATCCGGAACCCTTCGTTGAGAGCATAAAAGAATCAGGAGCATACCACTTCCATGTTTGTCCCTCACCCTACCATGCAAAAAAAGTAGAAGGCTTTGGCACCGATGTGGTAATAGCTTCTGGTCATGAGGGCGGGGGTCATGTTGCCCATGAGCCTGTGCATACTATGGTTTTGCTTCCGGAAGTGGTGAAGGCGGTTAAAATTCCGGTTGTTGCTGCGGGAGGCATTTCCGATGGGTCGACGCTTGCGGCGGCTCTGGCTTTGGGTGCTGTGGGGGTGCAGATGGGTACTCGTTTTATTGCTACTAAGGAGAGTGATTTCCATCAGCCTTACAAGGATTATGTTGTGAACATTAAGGATGTGAGGGATACTATTTTGGCTAAGGGGCTTTTTGGAAAAATTAGGTACATGAAGAATCCGGGTGCGCAGAGGCTTTGGCAGGCGGAGCAGGAGGGTGCTTCGGAAACGGATCTTTTCAATCTGGAGATGGCGGGATTTGCGGCAATCGATAAAGGCGATATAGAGAATTCGGGTATGGCTGGGGGCGAAGTGGCGGGTAGGATTTCGGATATTCCAACTGTGAAGGAACTTATGGAACGAATTGTTAAGGAAGCGGAAGATATAATTCGAGATCGGTTACCGAAATTTATCGCCTAATCTCTTTCTTTTTTAGATTTTCTTTTTTAGATTTTTTTAGCTTGTTATGTTTAGTATTTTTCTTGCTTCTTTTGGGGTTGCTATTTCTCTCCCGATGTCGTCAGACATTCTCACAACTTTTTCCACGAATTGAGCGTTGCTTTTTGCCAGTTCACTCTTTGAAATGTAGATGCTGTCCTCCATGCCTACTCTTACGTGGCCTCCTAGGACTATGGTGACTGCGGCTATGGGAAAGGCGTGTCTTCCCATTCCTGCTGCCTGCCAAGTGGAGTTTGGGGGAATGCTCTCCACCAGGTGCAGTAGGTTCTTGGGTGTGGGAAGAATGCATTGACCCGGAATTCCCATTACGAAGTTGAAGTGTAAGGGTTCTTTAAGCGCTCCAATTTCTTTTAAGAGCATGACGTTGTTTATGAAGCCGGTGTCGTATATTTCCAGTTCGGGTTTGGTTCCGTTTTCAAGCATTGTTCGAGATATGTACTCTAATTCGGAGTAGTTTTGCTTTAAGATGAAGTCTCTTACCCATTTTCGCTCTTTGAAATCATATCTTCCGGTTACTCCTGCGCCGACGCTGAAGGATGCTAATTCGGGTTTGAAGGTGGGTATCAGTTCCAGTCTCTTCTCAAGGGGTATGGTTGCTGCGCCACCGGTGGAAACGCATATGATAGCGTCGCACTTCTCTTTGATCCCTTCGATTATTTTTCCGAAAACTGCTACCTCCGTGGTGGGTCTGTTTTGTTCATCTCTTGCGTGAACGTGTACAATTGAAGCCCCCGCTTCCCAGCATTCGTATGCCTGCTTAATTATCTCCTCTGGTTTCTCTGGAAGATTAGGATTATCGGCCTTCGTGTGGAAGTTTCCAGTCAATGCGACACAAATTATTAGCTTCTCCATTCTCAAACACCTAATTTCACTTAAACTATTTTCCTTTGAAATCCGGTTTGCGTTTTTCGATAAACGCTCTTATTCCTTCTTTTGCGTCCTCGCTTTGTCGTAGGGGCTCTGCTAAGTATTGTTCCAAGAGAAGCCCTTCCCTTAAGGACATTTCCAAGCCTCTAAGAACCGCTTTCTTAATTGCTCTAACTGCTAGTGGACCCCTCTCACAAATTGTTTGAGCTGTTTCCATTGCGGTGGACATTAATTCGGGCAGAGGTACAACTTTGTTAACAAGACCTATCTGGAGTGCTTCCTGAGCGTTTATCCTCTTTGCCAGTAGCATCATTTCAAGGGCTTTTGTCGGACCTATTAGTCGGGGTAACCTTTGTGTTCCTCCGGCTCCGGGCATTATTCCTAATTGTGCCTCGGTTAAACCGAAAACTGCGTTTTCTGAGGCTATTCTGATATCGCAGGAGAGAGCTATTTCCATTCCTCCAGCCAGACAGTATCCGTTTATTGCGGCGATTATGGGTTTCCATATCTCCAGGTTTCTAGTGATTCCTCCTAATCCGGGCTCCTTTTCCGCCATTTCCAAACGTTCCGCTGAACTAAATTTGGAGTAAAACTCGCCAATTTTTCTAACATCAGCTCCCGCGGAGAAGGCTTTGTCTCCCGCGCCTGTTATGATAGCAACCCAAAGGTTTGGATCATCTCTGAAATCTATCCAAGCATTGTTTAGTGCTACAATAGCCTCAGGATCTAGGGCGTTTCGAACTTCAGGGCGATTTATAGTAATTAGGGCTATTCTATTCTTCTTTTGATAGATTATACTCATCTGAATCACATCCCATTTTAAATTGGCTTAAAGTGATCAATATCCAGAATATTTCCCTCTCGCTGATCCTTGAAAACGGCTTGCACCCGCATACCGGGTTTAATCTTATCCAAATCCACCTCTCCAAGAATGTGAACCAAATTGGTATCCGCCCCATCGAGTTTAATAATTCCATAAGCAAACGGTGGTTTCTTGGGAAGATTAGAACTCGAACGGTACAAAACAGTGTAAGCTACTAGGGTGCCCTTGTCGCCCACTTCCACCCATTTACCAGCCTCTGTTAGACATTTCCCACAGTACCTACGCGGAGGCATAAGAACGCGACCACAATTAGGACACTTAGTTCCCATTATTCTTTTGTTATCTCTGAGCTCGATGAAAAACCTGCTAGCAGTACGACCTACGCTGTAACTGAAAGGCAGCACAATCCTGGTGGATAATATAACAGCCTCTTCTTCCTTCTTAGTCATACAACCTCACTCCTCAATAGTTCTAAAAAACATAATATCCGTAATGTTCCCCTCAATCTCATCTCTCCACACCGCCTGAACTCTCATACCGATTCTCATTCTACTCAAATCGTTTTCTTCCAAAAAATAGTTGATTGTGGTGTCCGCACCATCCAATTGAATAAGAGCCATTCCATAGGGAACTTGCCTCGGTTTTCCGGTTCTAGGATCAACAAATGGCTGATAAACCACCGTATACGCTCTAACAGTTCCCTTATCGCTTATCTCAGCCCACTCATCTATCTTCTTATAGCATTCACTACAGATAAGTCTAGGAGGCAGATAAACTCGACCACAGCCCGAACATTTAGATCCTAAAATCTTTCTCTCCTCTTTCCAAGCCCTATAAAACTTAGTATAATAACTACCTCCAGACCAGCGGTACTCAAGATCCATATTTATGGAAACCCTAAGAAGTCCTTCCTCTTCTTTTTCCTCTTCCCTTTTTTCACCCTCAGACATTATTCTTTACCTCCTTTTTACAAGTGACGCGATAAAACCAACATGTCACACCAAGTGTACACGCCGTAGCCGTGTACCAAAACGGTTTCAACATCAGGAACCTGTCTTTTACCGCCTTTTCCATGAATCTGCAAGGCACCTTCTGCAGCCCTGATGACGCCTGAAGCTCCTACAGGATTGGTGGAGAGAACCCCACCGGAGGGATTCACAGGAAGCTCCCCATCCATTGACGTTACCCCCTCATCGATAAGCATGCCAGCCTCCCCCTCCTCACAGAATCCCATAGCCTCATACCATGCCAACTCCGCATAAGAAACCGGCTCATAAATCTCCGCTACATCAAACTGTTTCAAAGGATTCGTTATACCACACTTCTCATAGATTATCTTAGAACATTCACGAATCGTTCTTATTTTGGCCATCCTATCGATATGATCACCCAAATACGGGGTATCGTGTCGTGTAACAGCAGCCTTAACCCACGCAGGATTCTCACAAAGTTCCTTAGCCTTCTTCTCAGAAGCATAAATAATTGCACAGGCACCATCTGATTGGGGACACATATCAAACAGATGAATAGGGTACGCAATCAATCTAGAGTTCAAAACCTTCTCCACAGAGATGTCCGGAATATGCAGATGAGCATAAGGATTGTTCAGCGCATTCTTCCTCGCCTTAACAGCAACCTTCGCAGCCTGCTCCTGTGTAACACCCCTAGAAGCCATATACTCGGTAATGGATAAAGCAAAATTTCCCGGTGCAGCGGAGGCCACTGGTCTATCCCAAAAAGGATCCGCAAGAGCCATACCAGCAAAGGTGTGACCATCAGAGTGCTTTTCGAATCCCACCACCATAACCAGGTCGAAGAGCCCCGAGGCCGCCGTATAGTATCCAGCAATAACAGCCGAAGAACCTGACGTTCCTCCAGTAGCAATTTTCAACTGATGTTTCATATATGCACCAGCCCCCTCAGCAACCCACATATCCGGAAGTGCTCTTCCCTCAAACAACTCCATATTATCCGTTATCACGGAGTCAATATCCTTCATTTCCAATTGAGCGTCTTCTAAAGCCCTACTCGCCGCTTCAAAAACCATTTCCGCCTGGTTAGCATCGTTCCTTTTACTCTGATGCTTAGTTTGACCGGTTCCAATAATAGCCGCATTCCTCTTCATAAAGCTACACCTCCTAAATCATCTACCAACAATAACCACGCAATGCATTTGCCCACAGGGGCCAGTTGTTCCATGTGCTAGTGCTGTTTCAACATCAGATATCTGTCGATTACCCGCTTCACCCCAGCATTGCTCTACAGCCTCAACAAGCCTAGTTAAACCCGCCACAATGAAAGGGTTCCCCGCAAGCATTCCACCCGAGGGATTAACAGGCAACTCACCACTCATCTCAGTTACACCCTCATCAATAAGTCTACCCGCATCTCCCCTATCACAAAAACCAAGCCCCTCCAACCACAAAAGCTCCTGAAAGGAAAAAGGCTCAGAAATTTCTGCAACATCAATATCCTTTAAGGGATTATTAATACCCGCCAGTTCGTATGCCTTCTTAGCAGCAATAGTTAACGCCGAACATTCTATAAGGTCCCGGTCACCCAGATAGTGAGAATCATAACAGTTACCCAAACCCTTAATCCAAATGGGTTCCCTACCCTTCTCTCGAGCAATTTTCTTAGCTCTTTCCTCCGACGCTAAAATTAAGGCACATGCTCCATCTGAGACTGGAGCCGCGTCGAGAGACTTTATCGGGTAAGACCACATTTCGGAGTTGAGAACATCCTCCACGTTTAGATTCATTGGTTGATATGCATACGGATTATTAAAAGCGTTTTTATGATTCTTAACCGACACCTTTGCAAACTGCTCCTCACTCAAACCGTATTTACTCATATACCAACTAGCTTGCAAACCAGCGGATGAAAGATAATCTAATCCCAACATCTGCTGATAAACAGGATCGAAAACCCAGTTAGTAATGTCATAGTGGGCCCCCCTAGAACCAAAACAGTGAGCTACAACCATAACCACATCAAAATTACCCGACAAAATATTCAGAACCGCATGAAAAGCCGCCAAAATACCATCATCAGCAACCCTAGTCTCAGAACCCATAACACCCCCAACCACCTCAGTAAGAAAAGCACCCGAGGCAGTGGCTCCGTCCCATAGATCTACTGAGGAGCTTATCGTGTTTTCAATGTCGTGTATGGTTAATCCTGTGTTCTCTAGAATCTTGGTAACCGCTTCGTATGCAAGTTCTGGGATTGTTTTATTTTTTGTTATTCCGTATTTTGTTTGTGCCGTTCCTACTATTCCTACTTTTTCTGGTAAACCCATTTTTTGCACCCAACAGTTTTATTTGGAAGTTTATTTTTCCTTGAACTCTGCTTTTCTTTTTTCTTGGAATGCGGCCATTCCTTCTCTGGTGTCGAAGGTTGTGAAGTTTATGAGTACTGTGTTTATGGAGTAGTCAATTGCGGTGTCTAAGTCTGTGGTCATCCATTTGTGGATGATGTCTTTCTGGGTTGCGAAAACAGTATTGCTGTATCTTGTGAGTATGTCTATCCATCGTTGAACTTCATTATCGAGTTCTTCTGGGGGAACCACCGCGTTAACTAATCCACGTTGTTCCGCCTTCTCAGCGTTCCAGGATTTTCCTGTAAGGGCCATTTCTCTGGCTCCCATTATTCCTATTGCTTGAACTAATATCGCTGCTTCAACTATGGCGGGAATCCCAACTTTTATGTTTGGAAGACCAAATCTGGCCCGGTTGGTGGCTATTATGAAGTCGCATGAGATTGCTAGTTCTAGTCCTGCTCCTAAGCAGTGGCCATCGACGGCGCATATGATTGGTCTTTCACAGGTTCTGCAAGCTAGGAAGGTTTTGTGTAGTTGTTTTGGGATCTCCCTTTGTTTCCAAATTTCGTCAGGTAGGCTGACAAAGTCGATATCGGTCCCGGCGCTGAAAGCCCTTTCTGTTGCTGATTTGATGACTATTACCTTTATTTCGTTATCTTTTTGGAATTCTTTTAGAGTTTCTTCTATTTCGACTAGTAGATCCATGTTAATGGCGTTCAGTTTTTCTGGGCGGTTCAGGATTATTCTACCGACTGGAGGGTCTTTTTGCACGATTATTGTTTTTAGTTTTTTCTCTTCTTCCACTACCAAAAGATTATACCTCCTTTGGATTATTTTTCATTAAATATGTGATTATCTTAATCTATATTGATGGTAAATTTTACCTTTTTTCGAATTGAATTTTCGTAAATTCAGTATTCTACTTTAATAATCTTTTTATCGGTCTTGGAGGAAGCCGAGGAAGTATCGTTCGGGGTCAAAGATTCTTAACAGTTTCAATTCCTCTGTGGTTGGTGGTTCCATTTTTTCTAGGTGGTCAGCCAACACAATTTTCCATCCAGTGTTCTCATCTATTTTCTTGATTATTTCACTTTCTGAAAGCCCTTTTTGAGGCAAGTATTTTTTCAAAACCATAGTTCCATTTTCCTTTTCAAACAACGCCTGTGAAGTTACGACTTTGCTAACTCTCTCTCCAGGACATGTTATGTATGGTACTTTCTCCACTAGGCGTTCTCTGTTTTGCACCATTATTACCATAGTCTCCTTTGCTCTAGCAACGATGTCATTGGCACCTCCACTTCCTACTAGCGTCATTCCATCGGTTCTAGTAGAGTTAATGTTTCCGTACTTATCCACCTGTCCAGCGGAGAGAACCGCTATGGATTTCGGGTAATTTACATTTATTCCGATTGAACCCACTAAATCGGTTATCATCTTACATGTTGGTATATTCGCCATAGTGAAGATGAAGGGATCCGTTGGTTTAGGGAGATAGCCAAACATGCCCCACTCCACGAGCAGATCCACCCGAATATTCTCAGCTCTGAGATTATGGATAGCTAGCCATGCAGTCAAGTTTGCTATACCAATTCCAGCAAGTAGAATCTGGTATTCATTCCTCTTTATTGTTTCAACTAATTCCCTAGAAGCTGTTACAATGGCTTGTTCCTCTTCGGTAAAACTTTCAAGACTAGGCATATTCCGCAGAGTATGGGGGAGTAGTTGCTTCCAAGAATCAGGGTTACCTCTCCCCCTGAGGATCATAAGTCTCTCGAATCCTAGTTTATTCAAATATCCTTGAAAGTCTCCCACATCGTAAACCCACTCCTTTATCCACTGTTGCATCGTCTCTTCTTTTTTACTAGCCTTGTTTAATTCAACGTTGAAAGGAATATCCTGATAATAGCTTGAACCATCAGGTCCATAGAAGGAGAAGGGATGGGCTCCAAAAGGGGTTTCACAAACAGCTTTTACAAAGTGTCCCGGAATGTCTACCATTGGGGCGTTTTTTCTAATGAAGTCTGTTGAAACAATCTTCTCCACTGTTACTAGGGCCCCGTTCCGGCTGGCGTAAGCACCGTAGGCTTTTTCACTCATTGGTAATCCTATTATAGTGTTCCCATTCGGGTCGGCGCACCATGCGTGTAATATGGACAAGTCTGGTTTGACCGCTTTCATCAAACCCACTTTTTCCCCACTTCCAAAGGGATCATCAATAACTAGAAAGTCGGTTTTTAGTTCCCTTTCCATTGTTGAGCCCATTAATGACTTTGTGGGTATAAATTTGATATCCATAGCTCCCGCTAACAGTTTTAGTACTATGGAAAGCATTGACCAATGCTCAACCTCCATACCCTTATCGATAGCTCTTTGAAAAGCCCTTGAGGGAGAGGGAGAAGGAAAAACATTACCCATATAACTGGCTATCAGTTTTTTTATGAGATTCGACGCTGCAAGTATCTGAATCTGCAACGCGCTGCCTAAACAAATTATTTCAAACTGCGGATTTTGACCTCTAAACTGTCTACATATTTCGGCGAGAGCACTAAATGAACTCCTATTAGTAGATACGTGTAGAAACATTTTAGGGTGGATGTACCGTTTTATTGCTTCCTCTAATGGGAGAACTTTGCTTTCTCCTTCGTATGGTTCCGTTTTAAAAATGTCTTCTATATCTTCAGACAGCTTAAACCCTCCAATTTCATTTTATATTTCTAGATGATTTTCTTTTCTCCTTTTCAGGTATTAATTTGGGTTACATATCTAGATTTGAATTACAATTCTGATCGGGTTGCCTATCTTTTTCTCCAATTTTTCGAGTCCTTCATTTACCTGTTCAAGTTTTAGTATTTGACTTATGGACTGCGAAAGATCAAGCCTCTTCATTTTAATTAGCTCCAATATCCGGTCGATTTCCTCTTTAGTGCTTCCGAACGAACCCAAAACCTGATCTTCACAGTAAACAAATATGTAAGGCGAAACCAATTCAATCTTTTCTGGTCCAATTCCTACAATAACTGCTCTTCCTCCTTTTCGAATGCTTTTGACCGCTCGATCTATTGTTACCGCTGTTCCTACGAATTCTAACGCTAGATCTACTCCCTTTCCGCCAGTGATCTCGCTAATCCTTTTACCCGTTTTTTCTTTAGCAGAATTGATGGTAAAGTCGGCTCCGAGTTTCTTAGACCTTTCAAGGATTGCGTCTGAAACATCAATGGCAATTATTTTTGCAGCCCCCGCCAGTTTTGCTATCTGTATTCCATGTGATCCTAATCCTCCACATCCAAAAATTGCAACGCTTTCGCCCAGTTTCAAATTTCCTCGAGTAATTATTGCATGATATGGGGTTGCAACAGCGTCACCAATAATGGCAGCCTGTTCGAAGGGGATCCCATCAGGTATTTTTGTGAGACATGATGCAGGCATTTTCAAGTACTCTGATAAACCACCATCTACGTGGAGACCCAGTATCCGAGCATTGATACAAAGACCCTCGTGACCACTTCTACAAGCATAACATGACCCACAGGTAATAGAAGAAATTACCAGAATTTTATCCCCAACATTCCACCCTACCACGCTTGCTCCCACTTCTTCAATAACTCCGGCTATTTCATGACCAAGAGTGATTGGAGTTTTTGCAGTCGGAATGGTGCCATCACGTGCAATGTGGACATCTGTTCCGCAGATTCCGCAAGCTTTTACCTTTATCAATACCTCTCCTACATCAATTTTAGGAATAGGTAATTCTTCAATCACCAGAGGTTCACCAGTCTTGTAGAACCTTGCAGCCCGCATAGTACCTTCCATATACACGAACACTCCTTTTCTTTTTTAAAACATGGAAGTGTTAAGTAGTGGAATCATCCAAAGTCTCTTTTGACCTTTAAACTTAAGGGCAGCTTTAAATTTTATTAAAAAGCCTCTTAAAACCAAATTATGCCTATTTTCAAATTTTTAATTTGTTTCACTTTTTGGAACTAGTATATAACTTTATTTCTATAAAAATTGACTTTTCTTGTAGTGCTTTTGTTTTAGAACTAGATAATAATAAATTTGGCTTTTAAAATTCTCCTACAGCAATTTCAGAAAGAATATTTAATACTAATATATGTTATAACAATCTTATAGCAGGGTGGTAAAAATGAGTAAAAATGTAACCTATAAAGATAAGCCTTGGCTTAAAAACTACGACCCAGGTGTACCGGAACACGCCGAATACCCAGAAATACCAGACTTCAAACTCTTGGAACAAGCAGCTAAAGATTCAGCGGATGCTACGATGCTCATATACCAGAATAGAAAATTCAAGTATAAGGAGATTAATGAGCTATATAACCGATTCGCTACCGGCTTAGCGGAGCTGGGATTGAAAAAAGGGGATGCTGTGGGATTACACCTTTTAAATTTCCCCCAATGGTGTATCAGTTATTTCGGCATTCAGAAATCGGGAGGAGTCCCAGTATCAATTAGCCCATTATACACGGGGGAGGAACTAAAAAGGCAAATAAATAGCTGCAAAATAGAAACAATAATCACCTTTGATTTCTTTTACCCGGTGTTAAAACAGGTAATTAACCAAACCACTATTAAAAACCTCATTATCACCAACTCCACTGAATACGGAGATAATCCTCAACCCGTACAGGTTCCAAAAACAGAAGCAATTCACTTCAAGGAATTAGTAGAAACCAGCCCGCCAAAACCGCCCAAAATCAAAATAAATCCAAGAGAAGACCCTGCGGCAATCTACTTCACCGGAGGAACAACAGGAGTACCAAAAGGAGCAATACTCACCCACTACAATATTGTGGCTAACGCAATACAATTCAAACTGTGGACCCAAGAGTACTGGGAAAAAGGAGAAACAGTAATACAGTCAATGTTTCCTAACTTTCATACTGGAGGACTTAGTACGTTACATCTTGTAATTACTAATCAGGGAGCATCAGTTTGTATACCGAATCCTCGGGATCTTGATGTTATGTTAAAAAATTTTGGTAAATACAAGGTCAATATATTTGCCGGAGTTCCAGCCACTTTTATGGGTTTTCTGAGTCATCCAGACTTTGAAAAAACGGATTTCAGTTCACTCAAAATCTGTGTCTGCGGTGCTGCAGCGCCACCCCCTGAGTTGGTTAAGGAGTGGGAAACTAAGACTGGCTCCAAAGTTATCTTGCCTTACGGAATTACCGAAGCGTCTCCTATGGCTATGTCTAATCCTTGGGGTGGCATTCGGAAGAATGGAAGTGTTGGTTTACCTCTACCGGATACTGAGGCTAAAGTCGTTGACTTGGCGACAGGATTGGAAGAGGTGCCTGTGGGAGGAACCGGGGAACTCGTAATTAGAGGACCGCAAATTTTTAAGGGCTATCTAAATATGCCAGATGAGACCGCAAAAACCCTAAGAGAGGGGTGGCTCTATACTGGAGATATCGTAAAAATGGATGAGGATGGCTACTTCTATCTTGTTGACCGCAAAAAGGATATGATAAATGTATCTGGTTACCATGTTTTTGGGAAAGAGATTGACGATGTTCTTCAAGAAATTCCATCAGTTGAGTTTGCCGCAGCGGTAGGAGTACCAAATCCAGAAAAGCCAGGAAGCGAATTGGTTAAAGTATACATTGTACTGAAACCAGAGTATGAGGGAAAAGTTACGGAAACAGAGATAATCAGTTATTGTAAGGAAAAACTTGCGCCTTATAAAGTGCCTAAGATTGTGGAATTCAGAAAGGAGCTCCCAACGAGTTCTATAGGCAAAATCTTGAAAAGGGCTTTAAGAGAGGAAGCTAAAAATTGAGTTTTTAATTCTGAAAACTTTCCTTTTTATTTTCTTTTTCATGGTGAATGAGTTTTTAGTGGAAAAAATAAAAGCGATTATTATTTAAAAACTTCTTTTCTAGAGTTTGAATACTTTAATTGCGTTATCTCTCAGAAGTTTTTTCTTAGCTTCATAACTCAAACCCATTTGCTCGATTTCGTCAAGACATCTCTTGAATTCTAGAAGAGGATAATCTGTTCCCCACATAACACAGTCTTGACCCCATGTGGCTACGAATTGTTTAAACGAATTTGGCCAGAATTTTGGGGCGCGAGCAGAGGTGTCTACGTAAACGTTTGGAAATTTCCATGCAAGAATCATCATCTCCTCATGCCAAGGCTGACCAAGATGTCCACCAATTATTCTCAACTCTGGGAAAAACAGGGCAACCTCATCAAGATATATGGGGCGTGCACACTCCGAGGGCAAAAGGGGCCCGGTGTGACCTATCTGAATGGTGACCGGAATATCCAACTCGACACACTTCGCATAAATCGGATAGTAATATTTATGATTCGGAGGGAGACCTACAATACCATCTGCATATTGATAAGGCTCCAATTTAATAGCTTTCATGTGCAGGTCGTTTACTATTCGCTCTACTTCCCTAACAGCCTTCATACCTTCACGGGGATCAACCGTGCCACATCCCACAAACCGATCTGGAAATTTATCGCAAATCTTTGCAGTCTCATCATTGGTCATTCCAACACCCTTATATTGAAATGCGGAAGCAATCAGTTTATCTACGCCAGCCTCGTCCATCTCTTGAATTATTATCTCAGGGTCAACACCCTCCAAGATTTTATGGGATGCCTTGTATCGATCAAAAATGTGAGTGAACTCGGGTGGCCATTTTCCTTTGATTTTACCAACACCGGCCCAAACATCTATTGCTCCAATTTTACTATCCAAAATACACCACCAATTTTTAATTTTTAACTTGTTTTACATTTTGAAACTAATATATAACTTTAAGCGTTTCTAAAAAATAAGTCAAAAGGTGTAGGAGTCTTTACATAGATAAATCCGAGTTTTATCGAGGTCGTCTTTAAATTATAAACCGACCACTTCAAAAGGTATAAATAGTAAGAAACTATTTCATAAAAGACTTTTATAGCAGGGTGGTAGAAATGAGTAAAAATGTAACCTATAAAGATAAGCCTTGGCTCAAGAACTACGAGCCGGGTGTACCGGAACACGCCGAATACCCAGAAATACCAGACTTCAAACTCTTGGAACAAGCAGCCAAAGACCCCCTAGACGCTGTGATGCTTCTCTACCAAGAAAAAAAGTACAAGTACAAAGACATTAACCAGCTCAGTGATAGATTCGCCGCAGCCTTAGCAAAACTTGGGATAAAAAAGGGGGATAACGTTGGAATACATCTTATAAGTCTTCCACAATGGTTCATCAGTTACTATGGCATTCAAAAAGCGGGGGGAGTTCCAGCAATAATCAGCCCACTATACACTGGAGAAGAACTGAAAAGACAAATAAACAACTGCAAAATAGAAACAATAATCACCTTCGACTTTTTTTACTCCATAGTAAAAGAAATACTCGACAAAACTACAATTAAAAAAGTCATCATGACAAACACCACCGAGTACGGAGATAATCCTCAACCCGTACAGGTTCCAAAAACAGAAGCAATCCACTTCAAGGAATTAGTAGAAAACAGCCCGCCAAAACCGCCCAAAATCAAAATAAACCCAAGAGAAGACCCCGCCGCAATCTACTTCACCGGAGGAACAACAGGAGTACCAAAAGGAGCAATACTCACACACTACAACATCGTAGCAAACACAATCCAGCACCAGCTCTGGACCCAAGCCTACTTTGAAAAAGGCAAAACAGTGTTCCAAACAATGTATCCACCTTTTCATGCAGGTGGAAATGGAGCGTTCCATCTTGTGTTTATTAATCTGGCGGCGTATGTTTGCCTGCCTAATCCCAGAGATTACGAAGCTATGTTGAGGAATTTTGGTAAATATAAAGTCGATTTGTTCGCGGGGGTTCCAGCAATCTTTACTGGTTTGTTGAATCATCCGAAATTTGAGGAGGCGGATTTGAGTTCGCTTAAGTATTGTATTTCCGGTTCTGTTGCGCTTCCCCCGGAGTTGATTAAGGAGTGGGAGACTAAGACTGGCTCTAGGCTTGTCGATGTTTACGGAATTACTGAAGCTTCTCCAATTGGTTTGTGTAATCCTTGGGGAGGTAAACGTAAGATTGGAAGCATTGGTTTGCCTTTGACGGACACTGAGGCTAAGATAGTAGATGTAGTGGAGGGAGTGGAAGAGATGCCTGTGGGTGAGCCTGGTGAACTTATAATTCGAGGACCACAAGTTTTCAAGGGTTATTTAAACATGCCACAGGAAACCGCGGATACTATAAGAGGTGGTTGGCTCTACACTGGGGATATTTCAAAAATGGATGAGGACGGTTATTTCTACATAGTGGATCGCAAAAAGGATATGATCAACGTATCCGGTTTTCACGTTGGTGGAAGAGAAGTCGACGATGTTCTTTACGAAATTCCTTCTGTAATGCTGGCCGCAGCTGTGGGGGTACCGGATCCGAAAAGACCGGGAAGCGAACTAATAAAAGCATACATTGTCCTGAGACCCGAGTATGAGGGAAAAGTTGAGGAAAAAGAGATCATTGAATACTGTAAACAGAAACTCGCAGCTTACAAGGTGCCAAAGCTGGTAGAATTTAGAAAGGAGCTTCCAATGAGTTCTATCGGCAAACCTTTGAAAAGGGCTTTAAGAGAAGAGGCTAAAAAAGGTTGAGTCTGGCTGGGTTTGATTTTTTTCTTTTCTATTTTTTATTTACTATGTATGAAGTTTTGGTTTAAAAGAGTGTAAATGGGGAGTATTTTTTCTACGAAGATTTTTCGTTTTTATAGTTTGAAGACTTTAATTGCATTGTCTCTCAGTATTTTTCTTTTGGCCTGCTCGCTTAATCCGAGTTGTTCGATTTCGTCAATACACCTCTTAAATGTTAGAAGCGGATAATCTGTGCCCCAGAGGACATTGTCCTGACCCCAAGTTGCGGCGTACAGTTTGAATGATTCCGGCCAGTACTTTGGAGCTCGGGCAGAGCTGTCTACGTAAACATTTGGAAACTTCCATGCAAGGATCATCATCTCCTCGTGCCAAGGCTGTCCGAGATGCCCACCTATTATTCTTAGTTCGGGAAAGAATAGGGCAACTTCATCAAGGTAGATGGGTCTAGCGCATTCTGACGGTAAGAGTGGTCCAGTGTGACCTATCTGAATGGTGACCGGAATGTCTAACTCCACACACTTTGCATAAATCGGGTAGTAATATTTATGGTTGGGAGGTAAACCTACAATTTCGTCGCCGTAGGCGTAGGGTTCGAGTTTTATGGCTTTCATGTGTAGGTCGTTTACTATTCGCTCCACTTCTCTGACAGCTTTCATACCATCCCGGGGATCAACTGTACCGCAACCAATGCATCTGTCTGGAAATTGGTCGCAGACTTTTGCTATGTAATCGTTGTCCACTTTCATTTCCTTGTAAACGAATGCGGATAGGATTACTTTTTCCACCCCGGCTTCATCCATTTCCTGAATCATTTCTTCGGGTGTGAAACCTTTGTACATTTTTTCTGGCTTTCTATACCGGTTGAATATGTGTATAAACTGCGGTGGCCAATTTTTTGTTTGCTCGGGGGGCAAAACTCCAGCCCAGCAGTCTATAGCTCCTATTTTATTACCCATAATCTCTCACCATTCTTCAAATCTAACCTTTGCTAAGGAGCAAGAGTCAAGTATATAACTTTTATTGGCAAAAAAACCATTTTTCCCAGTTTTTATAGACCGACGTAAATCCTCAAATGCAAATTTAGAATTTTCTTTGGATAAGATTAATATTTATAGATAAATAAAAGGAGGTTCAATAAATCCGGAGGGAAAAGAATGTCTGAAAAATTAATTATTGTCGGAAAAGAAGGAAACATGGCAATTGTGATGCTAAACCGAGAAAAGAAGAGGAACGCCCTCTCGGTAGATCTTCGAAAACAGTTAACGGACACACTCCTCCAGTTGGCAAAGGACAATGAAATAAAGGCAGTCATACTAACGGGAAAAGGGCCTGTCTTCTCTGCTGGTTTTGACACATCCGAATTTATGAGCCTAACACCTGAAAACATGCAAGCATTTTTTGAGGCATCATGGCAATACCATGTGGACGTGATGACCTTTCCAAAGCCATTAATAGCAGCACTGAATGGGCCCGCCATAGCCGGAGGCTTGGACCTAGCCTTAATGTGTGACTTCAGAATCGCATCCGAAACCGCGTTCTTCCAACATCCAGAAATAAAATTTGGAGCTACACCACTGTATACTCTTCTAAAACCAGTTGTGGGGGACGGCTTAGCTAGAGACCTATCATTTACCGGAAGAAGAATAGAGGTGGATGAAGCCCTACGTATTGGACTGGTCAACAAGGTAGTTTCAGCAGATAAGGTTCTCGAAGAGGCAAAATCCTACGCAGCACAGATCTGTGAATCAAAACTAGAAACATTAATGGCAGTCAAGAAAATGTGCATCGCGGCTACAAACATGGAAGAATTCTCAAAAATTACAAAAACAGCATTAGGCGGCTAAATCACCAAATCAAGAAGTTACCAATATTTTAACTTTATACAAGGAAAAGCAAACCAATTTTATTTAAACAATCCTGCTGACCAGTTCTGAAAGGTATTCAAACAGAATTTGATGAGGAAAAACATTTAAACAGATGAACCTCAACCTATGAAATACTCGTAATCAAGGAGGAAGAAAATGATAAAAACCAAACTAACCGAAATGCTTGAAATAAAACATCCCATAATACAGGCTGGTATGGGGCCTTATAACACTACGAAGCTATCCGCCGCGGTTTCTAACGCTGGAGGACTGGGAATTATATCTAGTATCGGGATGGGTGTCGTAGCCCTCGGTTTTAAGCCCCTTTTCGGATTTGAAAATCTTTCCCCCAGGGAACAAATGCTTTCATCGATAGATAAAGTAAAGAATCTCACTAAGGATTCTCAGGGTATTTTCGGTATTAATGTGCCTGTTGCAGTAGAGTTTCAATCAGTCGCTGGTGAACTTATTAACGCAGCTCTAGAGGCTAGAGAAACAGATTCAGAAATTGCCAAAAGACTCAAGGTGGTTATTACCTCTGCGGGCAACCCCGAGCCTTACGTAGAGAGCATAAAGGAATCAGGTGCATTCCATTTCCATGTAGTACCATCTCCCTACCACGCTCAAAAAGTAGAAAAAATGGGCACCGACATTGTCATAGCCTCGGGACATGAAGGAGGCGGGCATGTTGCTTATGATCCTGTTCATACCATGGTTTTATTACCTGCAGTTGTTCGTTCCGTGAAAATACCAGTTGTTGGTGCAGGTGGTTTTTGCGATGGAACAACTTTAGCTGCGGCGCTGGCTTTGGGTGCGGTGGGAATCCAGATGGGTACCCGATTTATTGCTACCCAAGAGAGTGAGTTTTTGTCTAGTTACAAGAATTATATTAGGGACATTAATGATACTAGAGATACTCTGGTTGCCAAGGGATTGTTTGGAAATCTTAGATATCTTAAGAATCCAGCGGTTTTGAAGATGGTGGAGTTGGCTAAATCGGGGGCTTCAGAGGAAGAGCAATTTAATTTTGAGATTCAATCATTGGAGGCTATAGAAGCTGGTGACGTTGAAAAATCGGCGATGCCTGGAGGTGAGGTTGCAGGCAGGATAAAGGAGATTCCCCGAGTAAAAGATTTAGTTGAGGGAATAGTAAAAGAAGCGGAAGAAATTATTAAAGTCAAATTACCGAAATTAATTGTTTAGTATTTTCCTCTATTTTTTGGAGGAATATATTAGAGTTAATGTTTGCACTTACAAGTTTAGGAAATAAAGGGGGTGATTAAAATTAGCTTGAAATACATTATTTTAGAGAAGGATGAGGGGATGGCGACGATAAGGATGAACCAACCAGGAAAATTGAACGCCATGCGTATTGAAATGCAGGTAGAAATGGTTCAAACTTTAAAGAAACTCGCTTTCGATGATACCATAAGAGTGGTGGCTATTACCGGAGTAGGTAAAGCTTTCAGCTCTGGGGGAGATATTGGAGACATGGAAATGGCGCACAGGGCGCCTCCCTTTGATCTCAGAAGAACTTTAAACCAAAATTTGGCGGGCATAATTAGGGAGATTTGGAATATGGAGAAGCCGGTAATCGCTGCGGTTAATGGTGTAGCCACTGGGGGAGCTTGTAATGTAGCTATGGCCTGTGATATTGTAATTGCTTCTGAGAATGCACGTTTTGGACAGATATTCTTAGCTATAGGACTTATTCCTGATGGTGGGGGTAGCTGGCTTCTTCCCAGACTGGTGGGTTTCCATAAGGCGGTAGAACTCATTTTTTCCGGTAGATTAGTAGATGCCAAAGAAGCAGAACAGCTGGGATTAGTAAATAAGGTTGTCCCAGCTGAAGAACTTGAGAAAACTGTGAAGGAATACGCTAACCTACTAAGGATGTTTCCTTCAAGAGCGCTGGGAGCCACAAAGAAGGCGATACACAAGGGATTTACTATGAGTTTGGAGGAAGCATTAGACTATGAAATGACTATGCAGACCTTATGCTTTCAAACAGAGGAACACAAGGAACGGGTCAGAGCATTCCTAGCAAGAAAAAAATAATGATCAGATATGTTATTAATCTTGATGTAATGTGCATTTTTTAATCCATTAGTGGTAATATTTTGAATGCGTATATTTTAGTAGTAGCCTTCTTTTTTCAAGAAACTTTGGACTATGTCTAGTATTATTTTCCCCAAATGGTTTCTTTTGGTTTTAGTGATTTTCGACTCGTATTTTTTTAGAGCACTGGCAATTTCAGGGGGAATGAAAAGATTGACATAACATTTATTTCCTTTCTTTCCCTCACTTAGCAAAACACCACTTTTTCGTATCAGTTCCACGGCTTCCATAGGGCTAACGGAATTACCTCGACGATGCTCGGATCGTAAAGTATTACAGAGCAAACCTAGGGGAATGCCTTTCGTCTCGGAATACGCTTCTAGAATCTTGGTTTCATAATCTTCCCTTAGTTCTTCCCCTGCAATTTCTCTTGCTGTAGAACGAATTTGCATGATTATTTTTCTAGTTAATTTTTTCAAACTTATGTCCAACCGTTGGACATCTTTCGCATGCCTTTCTAAGAAGTCAAAGTGTGATAGGTAGCTTTCAACCGCTTTTCTCTTACTGCCCGGACTCTCACCACCTATACCAAAAATTTCTCCTATTTTTTCATAAGTCCAATCAGGGTGTCTTTTCCGAATCTTACTTAGAAAAAATGAAATCTCAGAATCTGAGAGTTGCTCCCGATTATAATTCTCCTTAAAACTAAGAATTTCCGCCTCCATAGGGGACAAATCATCTGTGTAATCAACTTCAATATAATCGTATTTGTTTAGAATAGAAGCCCTTATTCTCCGCCATCCCTGAACTGCTATAAGATCCTCCTCGTACCCAAATTTATGGAAGGAGCAAACCAGAGGCGTGTGAATTAAACCATCTCTGCGAATGCTCTGCGCTAACCCCTCAATATTGGCCCATCCAGAATTTGGCCCTTCACTTTTAGTCCAATCATACTTATGTCTAGGCGTGCCGTAAATATCGTACTCAGAATCCCCCACCTTAAGACTAAACCGCTTCACCTTTTTTGGGTCCACTCTTATCCGCTTTATCATGATTCTTTCCATTGTAGGGAGATAAGTACTATCATAATGAGTTTTAGAATCATTATCCAAAAAATTTTGCAAATAAGATTTGACCTGCAAAGCTTTTCACTCAGCCAAGTTTTTATTCAATATATATACATAAATATATATTTTTTTCTATTATTCATACATAAATATATGTAGAAATAAACCCTATTTAACTAAACTAGTCAAATCCCCCAACAAAAATCCTTTCAACAAAGAAATATTAAACGGCAATATCTTTTAGAACGAGTATTAATAAAAATTAACTGTTAAACAAAGGTAAGTTAAAATTTTATTCAACGACGAAAAAAGGTAATATGGCAAGTTACATTAATATGTTTGAATTCGTAGCGAATATTAGTTATAATTAAGGAAGTAATAGCATGCAAACGGATGAAAAGGATGAAAACTTGGAATTTAGGAAAATACAGACGTTGGGTAAATCATCGTACGTAATCTCACTACCTAAGGATTGGGTTGATAAGAATAAAATTAGAAGAGGAGATAAACTTGCTGTTTATAAACATCCGGAGGGGACTCTGGAGATATCTTATGTTGATCAGAAGGCCTCCCTTCGGGGAGTTATTCCGGAAGTAAACGAAGTAATAATTGATAATTTAAATAAAGATGAGCTGGAAGCGGTTATTATTGGAAATTATCTTATGGGTTATGATAATTTTAAATTAATTACCAAGCGGAAATATCTTAATTCGTTTCAAAGAAAGATAATAACTAGTACCTTAAGTGTTTTAACGGGTTACCAGATAGTTTCCGAGTTGCCTAATGTTGTTGAGATAAAAAATCTTTTTGAGCAATCTAATTTCAATGTAAAAGAGATTGCAATGAGGCTCGGATTACTCATTTCTTTTATGTTTAAAGATTTGATTGAGGCTTTGAAAGAAAGAAATCTTGAAGCATTAGATGATATAATAGCACAGGATGAAGAGATAGATAATTTATATTTATTGATGAGAAGACTTCTAATAATTGGCAGTCGAAATGTGGTTGCTGCGAATAGAATTGGTATAGAGGATAATGCTCTATGCGTTACCTGGAGTGTTATTTTGAAAAAAATTGAAACTATTGCGGATTACATAGTAAGAATATCTGAAACAACAAAAATAATTTTTTCAAGCGAAGCCGAAATTCCAGAAGAAATATCCGCGCTGTTCTTGAAGATAGGAGAAAGTGTTGCGAAAATTTCTGAAAAGGTATTTCTGTCCTACTTCGAGAAGGACGCTGAGGAAAAGCTGGTAACAGCGGAAGATAAAACGGAATTTTCTAAACTAAAAAATGGCTTTACACAAAAGATAATTGAAGACGATATAGATAAGCGGCTAATCATTTCCTTGGAGAAAATATGCTTTTATTTTGAAGAAATAGCGAATTACTGTTTTGATTATGCGAGAGATCTCATCCACTACAGATTGTACTTCCAATAGTTCTAATAATTAAATGTTATTATTTCATCTAATTTTTAAATGCTCTTAAACTGATTTTATGTAATTCAGGTTATTTATATTCTCAAAAATCCAGCAGTTGCAAAAAAAATGGGCGAGATAGGA